>CANGCI010000091.1 GCA_947451995.1 Comamonadaceae bacterium
TGCTCTTGTCTTTTGTCGCCACGGTGTACCCCAGCTGGCGTGCCAGCCAAGTCAATCCTGCGGAGGCTTTGCGTTATGAGTAATTCAGCAGGCCCCATGTCAACAGCACAAGCCGTTTTGGAAGTGCGCGGTTTGAGCAAACGCTTTGCCGAAGGCGGCCTCGATGTGTCCGTGTTGCAAGAGGTGAACCTGACAGTGGCTGCGGGTGAAACGGTGGCCATTGTGGGAGCCTCGGGTTCTGGCAAAAGCACCCTGATGCATTTGATGGGCGGCCTCGATCATCCCACCCAAGGGCAAGTGTTGTTGCAGGGTCAAGCGTGGACCCAATTGAGCGCCGCAGCGCAAGGTGCTAGGCGCAACCTGTTGTTGGGCTTTGTCTACCAGTTCCATCATCTCTTGCCCGAATTCACTGCGCTTGAAAACGTGGCCATGCCTTTGTGGATTCGCCGCACAGACAAGGCGCAGGCCGAGCAAGTGGCCATGAAGTGGTTAGAGCGTGTGGGGCTTGATCACCGTGCATTGCACCGTCCAGCTGAATTGTCGGGTGGCGAACGTCAACGCGTGGCCATTGCCCGCGCCATGGTGACGCAGCCAGCCTGTGTGTTGGCCGATGAGCCAACAGGCAACCTTGACCGCAGCACCGCAGAAGGCGTGTTCGATGTGATGTTGAACACGGCGCAAAGCCAAGGCACGGCCTTTGTCGTGGTGACGCACGATGCCCATTTGGCGGCTCGCTGCAGCCGTGTGTTGCGATTGGACAGGGGCGTGCTGCAGCCATGACCGTGCAGTGGATTGACAGCCATTGCCATTTGGATGCCCCAGAGTTTGCGCACGATCGCTTGGAAGTTTTGCAGCGTGCACAAGCGCAAGGTGTTGCGGCTTGTGTCATGCCTGCCGTTCAGGCCAAAGACTTTGAGCCACTGCGTCAATTTGCACGCAGCACGAATCAGCCCTACGCATTGGGCATTCATCCTTTGTATGTGCCTCAAGCCCAAGTGTCTGACTTGGCTTTGTTAGAACAGCATGTGCAATCGGCTTTGTCTTTGAATGAAGAGGGCTCTGCAAGCGATCCCCGTTTGGTCGCCTTGGGTGAAATAGGCTTGGACTTTTGGGTGCCCAGTTTGTGCGAGCCTGCCATGCGAGACAAGCAAGAATTTTTTTACAACGCGCAGTTGAAGCTGGCCAAAACCTACAAGCTGCCTGTCATCCTGCATGTGCGAAAGTCGGCCGATGCGCTGCTGAAGGGATTGCGCCGATGCCAAGTCCAAGGTGGCATTGCCCATGCGTTCAATGGCAGCTTGCAACAAGCGCAGATGTTTGTTGAATTGGGTTTTGCATTGGGTTTTGGCGGCGCCATGACCTACGAGCGCGCCTTGCAATTGCGTCAATTGGCCACGACCTTGCCTTTGGCGGCCATCGTGTTGGAAACCGATGCACCTGATATTCCGCCGCATTGGCTTTACCGAACCCAATCCCAGCGACAATCAGAGGGCTTGCCGCAAGGACGAAACGAGCCGAGCCAGTTGCCACAAATTGGCGCCGTGCTGGCGCAACTGCGTGGCGCGTCAATTGAGCATGTGGCCACAGCTACTTTGCAAAACACACTGCGTGTCTTGCCGCGCCTTCAATCGATTTCATCTTTAAGCCCCCATTAGAGCCTTTATGTCCGTTAAAAAATCCAAAGCCATCGAACTGCCAGAAGTCAACTTCTCAGAGCACGGTGACTCGCGTTATTTGCACTTGGGCACGCCTTGGATTCAAGGCGCCATGAACATCAAAGAGCCCTTTGAATTAGAGCTTGAATATGTGCAGCGCATGATGGCCGGCTTGTTGTTTTTAGAAAGTGCTTCGGTGGCAGGCAGGCATGCCATGCAGTTGGGTTTGGGGGCGGCCAGCCTCACCAAGTTTTGTTACAAGAAGCTCAAGTGGACTTGCACCGCCATCGAACTCAACCCCGGCGTTTTGCATGCCTGCCGTGGCTGGTTCAAATTGCCAGAAGACGGTCCACGCATGCGCGTCATCATTGCCGATGCTGCGCAAGAAATTCAAAGCGATGAATGGCTGGGCACAGTCGACATTTTGCACGTGGACTTGTACGACCACGAAGCCGCGGCCCCCGTTTTAGACTCCGTTGCGTTTTATCAAAACTGCCGTGCTTTGCTAACCGACGAAGGCACCATGGCGGTCAATTTGTTTGGCCGCACCTCCAGTTATGAAAAGAGCTTGGCCAAGATGGCAGAAGCTTTTGGGGAGGATGCCTTGTGGGCTTTCAAACCCACCCGAGAGGGCAACACGGTGGTCTTGGCGCAACGCACACCCAGCAGGCCCAAACGCGATGCATTGCTCACGCAAGCAGAAGCCATTGAGAACCGATTTGGCCTGCCCGCCACCAAATGGCTGCGCGTTTTCAAACCGCTCGTGAAATAAACACCCTCAAACCTAGGGTTAACCCAAACGTTTGGGCCCTTCATTGACCTTCTGTAGGTGAAATCCACATCCGGTTCGCGGTGGTTTAGGTTCAGAATCCCGCCATCCCAAACTTTTTGGAGGAGTGTCCCTGTGAAAATCAAAAGTTCGAAAGACTTTTTCTCCGGTCTGATGTTCACCGTTGTCGGTGCTTCATTTGCCTACGGAGCAACGAGTTACACCATTGGTACCGGCGCCCGCATGGGTCCTGGCTACTTTCCCTTGCTCTTGGGCATCATCTTGGCGCTGCTAGGCGCTGCGATTTTGTTCAAGTCATTGGTGGTTGAAACCCCCGATGGCGAGCCCGTTGGCAAATGGGCTTGGAAGCCTTTGTTCTTCATCATTGCCGGTAACTTGTTGTTTGGCGTGCTGTTGGGCGGTTTGCCTAGCATCGGTTTGCCAGCCATGGGTTTGATTGCCGCCATTTTTGGCACCACCATCGTGGTCAGCATGGCCGGTGATGAATTCGTGCTCAAAGAAACCATCGTGTTGAGCGCCATCTTGTCAGTGATGAGCTACGGCGCTTTCATCATGCTGCTCAAACTGCAGTTCCCTGTGTGGCCAACTTTCATTAGCGGCTAAGGAGTAATCAATGGACTTGTTCAATAACTTGGCGATGGGTTTTGGGGTGGCTTTCACCTTCCAAAACCTGATTTACGCTTTCATCGGCTGTTTGCTGGGCACCTTGATTGGTGTGCTCCCAGGCATTGGCCCCGTGGCAACCATTGCCATGCTCTTGCCCGCCACTTATGCATTGCCCCCCATTGCGGCTTTGATCATGTTGGCCGGTATTTACTACGGCGCCCAATATGGTGGTTCTACCACTGCCATTTTGGTGAACTTGCCTGGTGAGTCTTCATCTGTGGTGACCGTGATTGACGGCTATCAGATGGCCCGTAAAGGCCGTGCAGGTCCTGCCTTGGCAGCGGCCGGTTTGGGTTCATTCTTCGCAGGTTGCGTGGGTACTTTGATCTTGGCGGCCTTTGCGGTGCCCTTGACCGAAGTGGCCTTCAAGTTCGGTCCTGCCGAGTACTTCTCGCTCATGATCTTGGGCTTGATCGGCGCGGTGGTGTTGGCTTCTGGTTCCTTGCTCAAAGCGGTGGCCATGATTGTGCTGGGCTTGTTGCTCGGCTTGGTCGGTACCGATGTGAACTCTGGCGTGGCCCGTTTCAGCTTCGACATTCCTGAACTCACAGACGGCATTGGTTTCATCACCATTGCCATGGGTGTGTTTGGCTACGGCGAGATCATCACCAACTTGGCACAACCCGAAGACAAACGTGAAGTTTTCTTGGGCAAGGTGACAGGTTTGTTCCCCACCAAAGAAGACTTCCGCAACATGTTGCCCGCGGTTTTGCGCGGTACCACCATCGGTTCTATCTTGGGCATCTTGCCTGGTGGCGGTGCGTTGTTGGCGGCGTTTGCGGCTTACACCATCGAGAAGAAAACCAAATTGCGTCCTGGTGAAGTTCCTTTCGGCCAAGGCAATATTCGCGGTGTGGCAGCCCCTGAGTCTGCCAACAACGCGGGTGCGCAAACCTCCTTCATTCCATTGCTCACCTTGGGTATTCCACCCAACGCCGTGATGGCCTTGATGGTGGGGGCCATGACCATTCACAACATTCAGCCAGGTCCTCAAGTGATGACCAGCAACCCTGAATTGTTCTGGGGTCTGATTGCCTCCATGTGGATTGGTAACCTGATGTTGATCATCTTGAACTTGCCACTCATTGGCATGTGGATCAAGTTGCTGACCGTGCCTTACCGTTGGTTGTTCCCTGCCATTGTGCTGTTCTGTGCCATTGGCGTTTACTCCACCAACAACAATACCTTCGACATTTGGTTGGTGGGCGCCTTTGGTGTGGTGGGTTACTTGTGGGCCAAACTGGGTGTGGAACCTGCGCCCTTGTTGCTCGGTTTCATCTTGGGCCCCATGATGGAAGAGAACTTGCGCCGCGCGCTGTTGCTGTCACGCGGTGACTGGTCCGTGTTCGTGACACGTGGCTTGTCAGCCAGCTTGTTGGCGGTGGCTGCTGTGATGTTGATTGTGGTGCTCTTGCCCTCGGTCAAATCCAAACGCGAAGAAGCCTTCGTCGAGGATTGATTCACACGCGTTGTGAACTTGAGCGGCACCTTCGGGTGCCGTTTTTCTTTGGGCATCTGAAAAAGTGACAACAACACGTGAAGTCGAGTCATATTTTTCCTGCCACAATGTTCAACTTAAACCCGCATTGCAAGCCTAATCAATTGGATTGAACCATGAACTTTGATTTCAGCACCCCCTATACATCTTCACGTTTGCCAATTTTTGCGCGCAACGTTGTTTCCACGTCGCATCCCTTGGCCGCACAGGCGGGTTTGCGGATGATGCTCAAAGGCGGCAACGCCGTGGATGCTGCCATTGCAGCCGCAGCGGCCATCACGATCACAGAACCTGTCAGCAATGGTTTGGGTTCTGATGCTTTTTGCATTTTGTGGGATGGCCAAAAACTGCATGGCCTCAATGCTTCTGGTCCTGCGCCACAAGCTTGGACGCCCGAGTACTTTCACAAGAAATACGGAACCGATGCCGTCAATCCACCCAAGCGCGGTTGGGACTCAGTCACAGTGCCTGGCGCTGTGGGCGCATGGGCCGCTTTGAGTGAGCGCTTTGGCAAATTGCCTTTTGCAGATTTGATGGAGCCTGCCATTGAAATTGCCGAGCGCGGTTATTTGTTGCCCGTGGTCGTGCAACAAAAATGGGACGCCGCCACGCCGCTCCTGCAATCATTGCCGGGTTTTGCAGAAGGATTTTTGCCTTGGGGACGTGCACCCAACGTGGGTGAATTGTTCCAGTTCAAAGCGGCAGCGCGTGGTTTGCGCGCCATTGCCGAAACCAAGGGCCGTGCCTTCTACGAAGGTGAAATTGCCGAAGCTTTGGTGAAGTTTTCAAATCAACATGGCGGTGCCATGACACTGCAAGACTTGGCGCAGTACCGCCCTGAATGGGTCGAGCCTATTTCACAAAATTACCATGGCTACACCCTCAACGAAATTCCACCCAATGGCCAAGGCATTGCCGCTTTGATCGCTTTGGGCATTTTGGACAACTTTGATTTGCCCAGCTTGAAAGTGGACGGTATTGAATCTCAGCATTTGCAAATCGAAGCCATGAAGTTGGCCTTTGCCGATGTGTACCGCTATGTGGCCGATCCGCGCAACATGGAAGTCACGCCTGCGCAGATGCTCGACCCCGCCTATTTGAAGAGCCGCGCCAAACTCATTGACATGAAGAAAGCGCAAGATTTCAAAGCGGGCAATCCAGTGAAGGGCGGTACCATTTACCTCACGGCTGCCGATGAAAACGGCATGATGATCAGCTTCATCCAAAGCAATTACATGGGCTTTGGTTCGGGCGTGGTCGAGCCCACGTACGGCATCAGTTTGCACAACCGTGGCTTTGACTTCAGCACCGATCCCAAAGGCTTGAACCCAGCCAATTTGGTCGCGCCAGGCAAGCGACCTTTCCACACCATCATTCCAGCGTTCTTGTCTAAAGACGGCCAGCCTGTCATGAGCTACGGTGTGATGGGTGGCAGCATGCAACCGCAAGGTCACATGCAAACCTTGGTCCGCATGCTCGACTATGGACAAAACCCGCAAGCAGCATGCGACGCCCCTCGCTGGCGCTGCAACAACGGCCTGTCCATCAATGTGGAAGCGTCGATGGACCGCAACACGGTGCAGGGCTTGAGTGACTTGGGTCATGAGCTGGCTGTCATCAACGATTCCTACATGGACTTCGGTGCTGGCCAATTCATTTGGCGCATGGGCGATCCCAAAGTGCAGGGTTATGTGGCTGCCTCTGACCCGCGCCGAGATGGGCAGGCGGTTGGCTTTTGAGCGAAGCAGCCAAGTCCAAATTCACATCGGGCCTGTTGCTGGCAGCAGCAGGCTCGATTGCTTTCAGCGGCAAAGCCATCATCGTGAAATTGGCGTATCGGCATGGTGTCGATGCCGTCACCTTGGTCATGTTTCGCATGCTGTTTGCCGTGCCGTTTTTCATCGCCATGGCGTGGTGGGCAGGGCGCGGCAAAGAACCCCTTACGCGCAGCGATTGGCTAGGGGTATTGGGTTTGGGTTTTTCAGGCTACTACCTGTCTAGCTTTTTGGATTTCTTGGGGCTGCAATACATCAGTGCTTCATTTGAGCGGCTCATCTTGTACCTCAACCCCACCTTGGTCTTGGTGCTAGGTTGGGTGCTGTACAAGCGCAAAATTTCATATCGCCAAGGCGTGGCCATGGCGGTCAGTTACAGTGGTGTGCTGTTGGTGTTTGGACATGAAGTGTCTTTGGTCGGCGAGCATGTGGCCTTGGGTGCGGCCTTGGTTTTTTCAAGCGCCATCACCTATGCCATTTACCTCAGCTACAGCGGTCAAATGGTGCAGCGTTTGGGTTCACTGCGTTTGGCGGGCTTGGCCACCACGGTGGCTTGTGTTTTGTGCATCGTTCAATTCGCGATACTCAAACCAACCTCTGCTCTAGAAGTGGTACCCGAGGTCATTTGGTTGTCGATGCTCAACGCTACAGCTTGTACCGTGTTGCCCGTGCTGATGGTCATGATGGCCATTGAGCGCATCGGCCCGGGCTTGACGTCGCAAATTGGCATGATTGGCCCGATGTCGACCTTGACCATGGGGGCCTTGTTGTTGAATGAGCCCTTCAATGCATGGACCCTGATGGGAACCGCATTGGTGTTGGGCGGTGTATTTTGGGTGACGCAAACGCCCAAAGTTGTTGAATAATTTTGAGTCTGCAATGCGCCAAAACGCTTGCGGAGATGTGCATTAATTTTGGAGAAAACAAATGGATTTAGGTATCAAAGGTAAATGGGCATTGGTCGGTGGTGCAAGCAAAGGCTTGGGATGGGGCTGTGCGCGTGCTTTGGCTTTGGAAGGCGTGAACGTGGTCATGGTGGCACGTGGCGCAGAAGTGCTCAACCAAGCGGTGGCCGATTTGCAAAAAGAAGCCCCTGGCGTGTCCTTGATTCCTGTGGCGGCAGACATCACCACTGAAGCGGGTCGTGCGGCTTTGTTTTCGGTGGCAGGAGGTCCTGGCAAAGACTTTGACATCGTGGTGACCAACGCAGGCGGCCCACCGCCCGGCGACTTCCGCAATTGGGACCGTGAAGCTTGGATCAAAGCGGTCGATGCCAACATGCTGACGCCCATCGAGTTGATCAAGGCCACCGTCGATGGCATGGCCGCTCGCGGCTTTGGCCGCATCGTGAACATCACGTCCAGTTCGGTCAAATCACCGATTGATATTTTGGGCTTGTCGAACGGTGCCCGCAGTGGTTTAACGGGTTTTGTGGCTGGCGTGGCGCGCACCAAAATTGCAGCCCAAGGCGTCACCCTCAACAACATCTTGCCAGGCAAGTTTGACACCGATCGCATTCGCACCACCGTCGAGGCCACAGCGCAGAAGACGGGTAAAACAGTGGCCGAAATTCGTGCGCAGCAACAAGCCGTGGTGCCCGCAGGCCGTTATGGCACACCGCAAGAGTTTGGCGCTTTGTGCGCCTTCATTTGCAGCCAGCAAGCCTCTTACATCACCGGTCAAAACCTGTTGACCGATGGTGGTGCTTATCCTGGCACTTACTAAGTCAACAGAAATGCGCGCTTCATGCTGACGCCTTTGAAAGGGCTCAGCTGGCGCGTCGTGACGACACCACAATGCCGCTCACAATGAGGGCAAACGCCACCGCGTGATACACCTTGGGCAAATCGCCCAAGAACACGCTGGACATGATGGCGGCAAACAAGGGTGTGAGATTGGCAAAGAAGCCCGCCACTGCCGGCCCTGCTGTTTGAATGCCCAAGCCCCAGCATCGATAGGCCAACACAGCAGGGCCGATGGCCACAAAAGCCAATGCGGCGTACAAAGGCATGCCCCAAGTGATGTGCGCATCGGTCAGCGCCCATTCAGCACCTGTGAACATGCCGGCCCATCCCAATCCAAATATCACTTGCGCCATCAGAAATGCAGCCCAGTTGCTGCGGATCTCATCGGGCTCATTGCGCTGCGTCAAAAGCCAGCTGTACATGGCCCAACAAGCCACAGCCAGCAAAATGTAAATGTCGCCCACCACAAACTGCACTTGAAGCAGCTGTTCCCAATCGCCGCGCGACAGCACCACCAAAACGCCAGCGATGGAGAAAGCAGCGCCAAGCCATTGGGCAGACCTGACGGGCGTTTTGAAAAACAAGGCGCCAATGGCCAGCATGAACACGGGCGTGCTGGCGGCCACCAAGGTGACGTTCAAGGGGGTGGAAGTTTGCAGCGCCAAATATTGAAGCGCGTTGTAACAACCTACGCCAAGCAAGCTGAGCAAGGCAAACCGGCGCCAGTGGGGCCACAAGGGGCTACTGGGTTTCAGCAATTGCCATGTCAGGGGCAACAAAATAAAAAAGGCGATTGCCCAGCGCAAGAAGTTCAGGGTGATGGGGGGCACCAAATCGCTGACCAGTCGACCGACCA
>CANGCI010000092.1 GCA_947451995.1 Comamonadaceae bacterium
TAATGCGAGTATCAGCAGGAAAAGCATTTCGCAACTAATGTAATTCGATTTAAGAAAAATCGATGGTGCCCGAGGCCGGAATCGAACCGGCACGCCTTGCGGCGGGGGATTTTGAGTCCCCTGCGTCTACCAATTTCACCACCCGGGCAGGATTGCGAAGAACGCGATTATGACATATTTTTTTCGGGTTTTGCATCAGGTCTTTGGTTTTTTGTACTCTGACAATGGTTCGTTACAACGCAACAGCTTGCTTCAGCAGAGGGTAATTCGCAAAACAAGTAACCAGGGGTATGGATTGAATGTCAGTTGCTGTGAATCTCAGGCTTTGCCGTTTTAACGCTAAGCCACATGGTGACGGCAAGGACGCCCACCACCACGGCCAAAGAAGCAACAACAGGTACTTTGTAGACATCCACCAAGCACATTTTGGTACCAATGAACATCAAAATGACAGCCAAGCCATAGTTGAGCAAGTGAAACTTGGAGGCTACGTTGGCCAACAAAAAGTACATGGCGCGCAGTCCCAAGATGGCAAAAACATTGCTGGTTAAAACGATGAACGCGTCGTCCGTGATGGCGAAGATGGCAGGGATGGAGTCCACGGCAAAAATGATGTCTGTGATGGCAATCAAACAGATGACCATGAACAGTGGGGTCGCTATCTTCTTGCCATTTTCGACTGTCCAAAACTTTTCACCGTCGTAAGACTTGCTGACAGGTATCAGTTTGTTCAGCAACTTGAGTGCGGGGTTGTCATCCAAGCTGGGTTCCTTGCCGGCAGCCCACCACATCTTGATGCCAGTGAGTACCAGGAATGCACCAAATACATAAAGAATCCAGTGAAACTGGGCCAGTAGCCAACCACCTATCAAGATCATGACGGTGCGCAACACAATGGCGCCCACAATGCCAATCATGAGCACCCTTTTTTGATAGTGCGAGGGAACAGCAAAGTAGGTGAAGATCATTAAGAAGACAAAAATGTTGTCAACAGCCAGAGACTTCTCAATCAGATAGCCTGTTAAAAATTCGAGGGCTTTGTCGTTGGCTATTTCAGTGGAGTTGGCAGTGTCTTTCACGGCCCACCACAAAAGACCGTTGAACAAGAAGCTCATGACAATCCAGACCACGGACCAGCGCAGAGCATCTTTCATGCTCATGTCTTGAGAGCCTTGCTTTTTGAGCATCCAAAAGTCAATGAACAAGGAGACTAAAACAATGACCACAAAAGTGATCCAAAGCCAAAGAGGGGCAATTGTTTGCATGAGCAGTACTTTCTTGGTGAAACTTATGGCAGCACGTTGCTGAACACAATCAATAAAACCACCGCCGCAATCAAAAAGAATTTCAAGATGAATCCTGTTTTGTCTTTGCCTTCGGGCTCTGTGGCCTGATCCTTTGAATGTCCTGCAGGTTTATCAGACGAAGGTGGCGCTGGTAATTTGAACTTGGACTTCAAGCGACGAAGGGCGCCTTGCATAACAACTTGAATCATTGAGTTCTCCAAAATTTGATTGTGGTTGAAACTCTAACTGTCTCTGAATAATCTGGAATTTAGCAGGTCTATTTCAAAGGGTTAGCATAGGACCATGAGTTCCTTGGACCTAACCCTGCTTTATCTCCTTGCTGCAGTGCTTGGGGTGGCTGCTTGTCGGGTTTTCAAATTGCCACCTATGCTTGGCTACCTGGCGGTGGGCGTGGTCATTGGTCCCAATGCGTTGGCACTGGCCCAAAATTCTGAAGGCATTCGCCATTTGGCCGAGTTTGGCGTTGTGTTCTTGATGTTTGTCATTGGCTTAGAGTTCAACTTGCCCAAACTCAAAAGCATGCGGCGCCATGTCTTTGGCCTAGGCTCCATGCAGGTCATCCTCACCATGGTCTGTGTCACTGTGGGGTCGATGTTTTTGGCCAGCATGGCGCCATCCATTTGGCAAATGCGTTGGCAAACCGCCTTGGCTTTGTCGGGTGCCTTGGCCATGAGCAGCACAGCCATTGTGATCAAGCTCATGGTGGACCGTTTAGAGCTTGACTCGGAGCATGGCAAGCGCGTGGTGGGCGTCTTGTTGTTTCAGGATTTGGCCGTGGTGCCTTTGTTGGTTCTCATTCCCGCTTTGGGTTCGGCACCTGAGCAAATGGCCATGTCCTTGTTGTTGGCTGGCATCAAGGCCGCCTTGCTGTTGACGCTCCTTCTCACGGGTGGGCAACGCGTCATGCATGCTTGGCTAACTTTGGTGGCCAGGCGTCAAAGCCAAGAGCTTTTTGTGCTGAACATTTTGCTCACCACATTGGGCTTGGCCTGGCTCACTGAGATGGCGGGTTTGAGTTTGGCTTTGGGTGCTTTTGTGGCCGGCATGTTGATTTCCGAAACCGAATTCAAGCACCAAGTTGAAACCGACATCAAGCCTTTTCACGATGTATTGCTGGGCCTGTTCTTCATCACCATTGGCATGATGCTCGATTGGCGCATTGTTTGGGATCGTTGGGAATTCGTGTTGCTGCTGGTCACTGTGCCTGTAGCTTTCAAGTTTTTGCTGATTGCCGCGTTGACAAGGCTGAGTGGCGCCAGTGAAGGTGTTTCTTTAAGGACAGGTTTGTACTTGGCACAAGCCGGTGAATTTGGCTTTGTCTTGTTGACCTTGGGCAACCAAAATCAACTCATTCCGGCTGATTGGTTCAACCCTGTGCTGGCCAGCATGGTGCTGTCGATGCTGGCCACACCTTTCATTGTGATGAATGCCAATCGGTGGGTTATGAAATGGGCCAACAGCGATTGGTTGCAGCAGTCTTTGCAAATGACCCAAATGGCGCAGCAAAGCATCAGCACGGAGCAGCATGTCATCATCTGCGGCTATGGCAGGTGTGGTCAAAACTTGGCCAGATTGCTGAAAGCGCAAAACATTCCCTACATGGCACTTGACCTCGACCCCGATCGTGTCAACGGTGCCTTGGCGCAAGGGGACCATGTGGCATTTGGTGACGCTGCTAGATTGCAGTCTCTGATGGCGGTGGGTTTGGCCAGGGCCAGTGCTGTGGTGGTCACTTACCTCGACAATGCATCATCCTTGCGCGTGGTGGCCTTAACCCGAGAGCACGCGCCCAAAGTGCCTGTGGTGGTGCGGACCAAAGATGATCGGGATCTTGAAAAGTTTCAAGCAGCCGGCGCGACAGAAGTGGTGCCTGAGTCCGTCGAGGGATCATTGATGCTGGCGATACACGCATTGGCTTTGATGGGCGTACCCATGAAACGGGTGATTCGCATGGTGCAAGCGCAAAGGCAGCAGCGCTATGAACTGCTCAGAGAGCAAACATTTTCGGAAGAATCTGAAGACGCAAGTCCCCGTTAACGCATTGGGTAATCAGTACACCCCAGCCAGTGGCGGCTTAGGGGTTGCAGACATCGCACTGTGCTGCTGAAGCCCAAGTGTTGAGCTCTTTGATTTCCGCGTAGCCGCATTTGGCGCAGGACCATTGCTCAGCTTTGGGCAGTCGCGTAGGGGTGTGACATGTTTTGCACAAAGCCCCTGCAATGAGCTGGGTCAGACCGAATCCAGGCAATTGGCATTGGGAGCAATGCGAAGCCAACAGCGCCTGAAGTTTTTCTGCGGTTTGCGCAATCACGCTCATGCGTGTGGGATTCTTGTGGGCGCGCATGTCAGTCTCAAGCCACACCGATGCATTGAGGGCCAAGGCGCTCTTCACCAGTTCTTGAAATACATCCGCATCTTGAACCCCTTTTTGAAAATAAGAATCTGATGGACTCCCCACAATCAAACCATGGCTAGGAAACCGCGATTGCTTGGCAAACTCTTCAGCCTCTTCAAATGAGGTGATGCGCTGCGAAGCAAAATTGGTGTCTGCCGTGCCGTGCACAGCGTAAATGGCATGCTGATGTGCGGCGTCCCAGAAGGCCAATACTTCGTAATTCCAAGGCAAAAGATGGACCTGCGGATGGGGGCCAAAGGCGCCTTCACTGCCCAATCCAAAGGCATGGCCTGTCAATTCACACGCCAGTTGTGCTTTCTTCAAAGCCGTTTGCATTTGGCTTAATTCGCGGGCTTTCTCATTGGTGAACGTGCCCAAGGTATCTGTGTTGAAAGCGTCATACAGGACGATGTCAAAACCACTTTTCGCCATGGCTGTTTTGACAGCCACATCTTTGTGGTGACAAGTTAAGAATGCGAGGGTGTGCGCCATGTCATGACCGTTCAAGCGACATACTTTTGCGCAATTTGAAAATAGAAGGGAATGCCCAGAATGATGTTCAGCGGAAACGTCAGGCCCAGCGACAGGCCAAGGTACAAAGTGGGTGAGGCTTCCGGAATGGCCAATTTCAAGGCGGCAGGCACAGCAATGTAGGACGCGCTAGCGGCCAGCACCATGAGAAGAAATGAATCACCCAAGGACAGTTGAAGCGCCAGTGCAACCATGAGGGCAATGCCGCTGTGAACCAAGGGGCCCACAGTGGCGTAGGCCATGAGCCACGGTGACTGCCCCTTCAGGTTGGGCAAGTTTCTGGCAGTGGTCAATCCCATGTCCAGCAAGAAGAAAGCCAGCATGCCCTTGAACAAGTCCACCGAAAACGGCGCCATCATTGCTTTGCCTTTGTCGCCCGACAAAATGCCCACCAACATCGCGCCCAGCAAGAGAAGTTGGGCGCCATCGGTCAATGACTCATGGAGGGTTTGACGCAAGCTGTGGACTTGTCCATTCGAAGTTGTCGCAGTCTGAGTTCGCACTGAGTTGACCCAAAAAACAGCCAACAAAATAGCTGGCGATTCCATCACTGCCATGGCCGCAGACATGTGGCCTGAATAGGACACTTGTTGACCGTCTAAAAATTGCACACTGGTGATAAAGGTGACAGCGCTGACGGAGCCATATGTGGCGGCAATTGCCGCCGCGTCAAAGGGGCCAGTTAGTTTTTTGAGAATTTGGTAGCCCGCCAAAGGAATGATGATGGCAAGCAGCAGGGCGGCACCTAAACCCTTGACAACCTCGAGTGTCAAGCCAGACTGTGCCAAGGCAAATCCACCCTTGAGGCCCAGTGCCATGAGCAAGTAAAGCGATAAAAATTTGGAAATCGGGGCAGGTATTTCCAAATTCGACTTGACCAAGCCCGCACCAACCCCGAATAGAAAAAACAAGATGGCTGGGTCCATAAAGTTGTTCAGCATGATCTTGTTTGTCTTTTTATCTTGAAGGCACGAGTGCTGAGATTTTTATGGAATCTCTTTAACCTTTCCTGATGTATGTGAATTGAAGGCGCCGAGTGCTTCTTTAACGAAGTTGGCCGGCTGCCAGCAAATCTTTGACATTGCTGTCGCCGCCGACCAAGACGCCTTCTACAAACACCATGGGGAAGGTGGGCCAGCCGGTCCACAATTTGAGGGCATTGCGTTTGCGCCAGTCGCTGAAATAACTGCCGTATTCCAAATAATGATGCTGGATGTTGGCATCAGAAAGGCGTTTGCGAACGGCTTTGCACATGGGGTTTTGGCGCATGCCCACCACGACAACGCGATGCTGGGCAATGGCGGCCTGCACCTCTTCCACCACCTCTCGGTGGTGGTTGGCAATGAGGCCTTGAATGGCGGGGTGAATGTGGGATTCGTTCAAAATGTGTCTTGGCATGGCGAGTTCTCAAAAAGATGAAATATTGGGGCAAAGCCTGATTCTGACGAAATGACAAGGCCTCGATGTTCGAAGGATAATGCGGAAATGACGTACCCAACCCTTGACGAATCCATTGGCAACACACCCCTGGTGAGGTTGCAACGCCTGTCCGCCGAGTTGATGGCCCCCAAAGGCAATGTCATTCTGGGCAAACTTGAAGGCAACAACCCTGCAGGCTCGGTCAAAGACCGTCCTGCACTGTCCATGATCAAGCGTGCTGAAGAACGCGGCGAAATCAAGCCCGGCGACACCCTCATCGAAGCCACCTCCGGTAATACCGGCATTGCCTTGGCCATGGCCGCTGCCATCAAAGGCTATCGCATGATTTTGATCATGCCCGAAGACTTGTCGATTGAGCGCGCGCAAACCATGAAGGCCTTTGGCGCTGAACTCATCTTGACGCCCAAAAGCGGCGGCATGGAATACGCCCGCGATTTGGCTGACAACATGGCTGCGCAGGGCAAGGGCCGCATCCTGGATCAGTTTTCCAATCCAGACAATCCACGCATTCACTACGAAACCACAGGTCCCGAAATCTGGGCGCAAACCGAAGGTCGCATCACGCACTTTGTAAGTGCCATGGGCACCACCGGCACCATCACGGGGGTGTCGCAGTTTTTGAAAGAGAAGAATCCCAAGGTTCAAATTGTGGGCGCACAACCCAGCGAGGGTTCGCGCATTCCTGGCATTCGCAAATGGCCCGAAGAGTATTTGCCCAAAATTTACAACCCAGCCAATGTCGATGAGTTGATCTACGTCAGCCAAGACGATGCAGAGGACACGTGCCGTCAGATGGCCCGTGAAGAAGGCTTGTTTGCTGGCATTTCAGCCGCGGGTGCATGCTGGGTGGCGCAGCAAATCGCTGCACGCGAAAGCAATGCCACCATCGTTTTCATTGTGTGCGATCGCGGTGATCGTTACCTTTCAACCGGAGTGTTCCCTGCATGACCGAATATCGCTTTTGTCCTTGTTGCGGTGCGCCGCTGTCGTGGTTGCCGCAAATGGAAGATGGCGGTGAAAAATTGCGTTTGCGTTGCACGGAGTGCAGCTTCACGCATTGGAACAATCCCACGCCGGTATTGGCTGGCATTGTGCAAGTGGGCAATCAAATTTTGTTGGCACGCAACGCCGCTTGGACCGGCCGTAAATTTGCATTGATCACCGGCTTCATGGAAGCGGGCGAAACACCTGAAGAAGGTATCTCCCGTGAGATTGCAGAAGAAACCAACCTGCAAGTCAGTGCACTCAAACTCATTGGTGTGTACGACTTCCAGCGCATGAACCAAGTCATCATTGCTTATCACGCTGTAGCCTCTGGCAACGTGCGTTTGTCGCCCGAGTTGGCGGAATACAAGATGTTCAACTTTGATGAGTTGGTGTGCTGGCCTGCGGGTACAGGCTATGCGCTGGGCGATTGGCTGCGCACCATTGGCATTGAGCCTAAGTTCATGACTTGGGAAGAGCGAGATGCGCAAGGCCGCACTTCGGAATAACGGCCTGAAAAGAAAAAAGAAGAGATTGAAAAATGAGCTTGTCGTTTGATGTTGAACTGGACACCTGTGGTTTGAATTGCCCCTTGCCTATTTTGAAGGCCAAGAAGTCATTGACGGCCATGACCTCAGGTCAAGTGCTGAAAGTGCTGTCCACCGATCCAGGCGCTTTGCGCGACTTTGAAGCCTTTGCCAGACAAACTGGCAATGAGTTGTTGGCCCAAGAAACAGAAGGCGAACGTTTCTTGATTTGGATGAAGCGTCGCTGAAAAAAGCTTCACAGAGTGAAGCTTTTGAGATGTTCGATTTGAGTTCAAAGACTCAAAGTTTTCAGATAGGCCCTGAAAGCTTCACCTACTTGCGGGTGTTCCAAAGCCAATTCAACTGTGGCTTCTAAGAAGCCCTCTTTGCTGCCGCAATCGTAGCGTTTGCCTTCGTATTGAAAGGCGTACACAGCCTCTTTGGATTTCAAGCGTGCAATGGCATCGGTCAACTGAATCTCGCCGCCAACCCCTGTGGGCTGGTTTCGGATCTCATCAAAAATACCTGGGGTGAGAATGTAGCGACCCGCAACACCCATGCGCGAGGGCGCTTGCTCGGGTGCAGGTTTCTCTACAATTTGTTCGACGCGAATCAATTGCTTGCCAGCGGATTCGCCCGCCACAATGCCATAGCGTTTGACTTGCGCTTGAGGTACCTCTTGCACCGCCAAAATAGAGCGACCTTGCTGCTCATATGCTTTGACCATTTGGGCCAATACAGACGGCCCGCCTTTGCGACCTACCATGAGGTCATCTGCCAACAACACTGCAAAAGGTTCGCGGCCCACCATGGCTTCCGCACATAAAACAGCGTGTCCCAGGCCAAGCGAGCGGGGCTGACGTACATAGGCGCAAACCATGTCGTCGGGCTGAACAGAGCGGACCAACTTCAACAACTCGTCCTTGTGGGCGCTTTCCAATTCGGTTTCGAGTTCGTAAGCGGTGTCAAAGTGATCTTCAATGGCGCGTTTGCTGCGGCCAGTGACGAAGATCATGTGGCGCACGCCTGCTGAGTAGGCTTCTTCAACAGCGTACTGAATGAGCGGCTTGTCCACCACGGGCAACATTTCCTTGGGTGCTGCTTTGGTAGCTGGTAGGAATCGAGTGCCCAAACCAGCGACTGGAAAGACGGCTTTGCGAATGCTGGGTTGCTTGCTCATTTACTCGCTCTCATACAAAACAATGTTATCTGAAGGTAACACGCTCATTTGACAATGGTATTTCAAGATTTGGCAGGCGTCGCTTCAAGCTGGCCAAGCTGGGCTTTCACTTTCAGCAAGGTGGCCTCAAAGTCAGCCACGCGCTTACGTTCTTGATCGATCACTGCGGGCGGGGCTTTGGCCACAAAGGCTTCATTGCTCAGCTTGCCATTGGCTTTGCCAATTTCGCCCTCTAAGCGGGCCACTTCTTTGCTGAGTCGAATCTTCTCTGCAGCCACATCCACTTCCATAAACAAGCACAGACGCGCTTCGCCCACCACGGCCACAGGCGCAGCGGCGGCAGCCTTCGTCCAATCGGCTTCGTTGTCAAACACTTTCACTTCGTTCAACTTGGCCAAGGCTTGCAACACGGGTCCAGCAGATTTCATGAACTCTGCATCGCCCAATACAAACAAAGGCAATTTGGTGGCAGGCGAGACGTTCATCTCACCGCGCAAGTTGCGGCAGGCATCGACCAGCGTTTTGAGCTTGGCCACATGCGCTTCGGCTTGTTCGTCAATGCGCTCGGGTTGTGACACAGGGTAGGCCGCA
>CANGCI010000093.1 GCA_947451995.1 Comamonadaceae bacterium
AAATGAAAGTTGGTGATGAGACAGTCCACCCATTGAAACTCAAAACCTGGGGTGATGAAGATTTGCGTGTCGCCTTGGGCTTGACCGGATTGGGCCCAAGACTCCAAGGTGCGCACGGAGGTGGTGCCCACGGCCCACACCTTGCCGCCGCGTGCGCGGCAATCGTGCAAAGCTTGTTGGGTGCTTTCTGGCACGTCATACCATTCGCTGTGCATTGTGTGTTCGGCAATGTTGTCGGTTTTGACCGGCTGGAATGTCCCTGCACCGACGTGCAAAGTGACGCTGGCCGTTTGCACGCCCATGGCTTTCAGTTGCGTCAACAAGGCATCGTCAAAGTGCAAGGCTGCCGTAGGTGCTGCAACGGCACCAGGGTTGCGTGCAAACACGGTTTGATAGCGACGTTCGTCTTCTGCAGTGTCCGCTTCACTGGCGCTGCCATCGTAGGGCCGCTCGATGTAAGGTGGCAGTGGCACGTGGCCGTACTGGGCCATCAAAGCATGAGGCTCATCGCTCAGTGAAAAACAAAACAGCGCGCCCTTTTCGTCGGGCCAGCGACCCGTTAGGGTGGCCGTGAACCCCGGGGCTCCCGACTTGGCATCTCGGCCCATGTACAGCACACCGCCAAGTGGCGGCTTTTTGCTGACCTTCATGTGCGCCACCACTTGATGGCCCGGCAGCACCCGTTCAATCAAAAGCTCTACTTTGCCGCCTGTGGACTTTTCACCAAAGATGCGGGCTTTGATCACTTGGGTGTCGTTGAACACCAGCAAGTCACCAGGCTGCATCAGGCTGGGCAAGTCTTTGAAGATGCCGTCGGCGGGCTGAGTGTCACGGCCGTCCAACAATTTGGAGTGGCTTCGCTCGGCAGCAGGGTGCTGGGCAATGAGGTCTGGGGGGAGGTGAAAATCAAAATCGCTCAAACTGAACTGGCGCTGGGCGTCGTTTGAAGCGGTCAAAGGCAAAGAAGCGGTCATGTGCTTGAGGGCCGGACAGGCCCGTTCCAAGTTGAAAAAAATAGATTGTCCCACGACTCAAAGAGGTAGATACTGAAACCCTAGGCCCTTGGGGATGGGGTCAATTCGCCATGAATGTAAATAACATTCAAGAAAGTAAATATCTCTATTCACTTTCAGGCAGACCCCAGACAGTACCTTAGGGGAATGCCATCCGTACCAGAATCTCAACAGTTTGCTGATCGTTTGCGCAGTGCGTTGGAGAGTTCAGGGGTGCGTGCGTCCCCAACCGTGGTCGCCAACGCGTTCAACCTCCGCTACCACGGTCGCAGCATCACCCCCCATACCGCCCGAAATTGGCTGCTTGGCAAAGTCATGCCCACGCAGGACAAGCTTCGCGTGTTGGCCGATTGGTTGCAAGTCAGTCCAGACGAGCTGCGTTTTGGCCGTGCGCCTGGTAAAACTTACGTCTTTGAAATGGACTCGGGGCCTGTCGAAATGGGCCTGGCCGATCGCGAGATGGTCGACCGTTACCTGTCCTTGTCCCAAGAAGAACGCAAGACCATCCGAGACGTTGTGTCTGCCTTTGTCATGGCGCAAGCCGCAAAATCCCTCCCCTGAAAGCCATTTGACCGAGCGGTCGCGCGTGCTTTGCGGCAAGCTCACGGCACAATGGCGGCATGGTTGCCCCTTCCGCATCGTCACCGCCCAAACCCTTGTCTGCGCCGCAAAAAGCGATGCGCAAAATGGGTTTGGTGCGCGACATCGATTTGGCCCTGCACATTCCTTTGCGCTACGAAGACGAAACGCGCATCGTCAAATTGAAAGAGGCCCGCGAGGGTGATTCGGTCCAAATCGAAGCCACTGTCACCGCCTCTGAAGTGCAACTGCGTCCTCGCAGGCAATTGCTGGTGACCGTTGACGACGGCACAGCCACCTGCGTGTTGCGGTTTTTCAGCTTCTATCCGGCGCAGCAAAAAGCACTGGCCGTGGGTCAAGTGATCCGCGCCAGGGGTGAAATTCGCGGGGGCTTTTTGGGCCTGACCATGATGCATCCGGCCTTCAAATCGGCCACGGGCGATTTGCCTTCTGCCTTGACGCCGGTCTATCCCACCTCGGCGGGATTGCCGCAGGCTTACCTTCGTCGGGCCATTGCCGGCGCATTGTCGCGGGCCGATTTGTCCGAGTCTTTGCCGCCTTCCTTGGCCTGGCCCCAAGCACCGCGCGGACAAGTCATGCACAGCCTGAGGCAGGCACTCACTTACCTGCATCACCCCGCTGCTGATGCTTCCATTGCCGCATTGGAAGACCGCAGCCATCCGGCCTGGCAGCGCCTCAAAGCCGAAGAGTTGTTGGCACAGCAGCTCTCACAGCACATGGCCAAACAGGAACGTGACCGCCTTCGCGCGCCCGCCTTGAAAGCCAAAAAGGGGGGCTGGCACGACCAACTTCAAGCCGCTTTGCCTTTTCAGTTGACCGCTGCGCAACAACGCGTTGGCGAAGAAATCGGCCAAGATTTGGCCCGTCCTGTCCCTATGCACCGTTTGCTTCAGGGGGATGTGGGCGCAGGCAAAACCGTGGTGGCCGCTCTGGCGGCCATGTTGGCCATTGACGCCGGTTGGCAATGCGCACTGATGGCGCCTACCGAAATTTTGGCGCAGCAACATTTCGCCAAGTTGGTGGGATGGCTGGCGCCCTTGGGCGTGCAGGTCGCCTGGCTCACGGGCAGCCAAAAGAAAAAAGAACGCACCGAAATGCTGGCCTTGATTGCATCTGGTGAGGCCGCCTTGGTGGTGGGCACCCACGCTGTGATTCAAGAGCAAGTGAAGTTCAAAAACTTGGCTTTGGCGGTGATCGATGAGCAGCATCGCTTTGGCGTGGCGCAGCGATTGGCGCTGCGCGACAAGATGCAAGAAGAGGGCATGGAGCCCCATCTGTTGATGATGACGGCAACACCCATTCCGCGCACCCTGGCCATGAGTTACTACGCTGACCTAGAGGTCTCAGTGATTGATGAGTTGCCGCCAGGCCGCACACCGGTGGTGACCAAGGTGATCTCGGACAGTCGACGCGATGAAGTGATTGGCCGCATTGGGGCGCAATTGGCCGAAGGCCGGCAGGTGTATTGGGTGTGCCCGCTTATTGAAGAGAGCGAAGCGCTTGACCTGACCAATGCCACCGCCACGCACGAAGAGTTGTCTGCCGTCTTGCCAGGGGTGACCGTGGGTCTCTTGCATTCGCGCATGTCGGTGATTGAAAAACGCGATGTGATGGCGCAATTCACGCAAGGCAGCATGGGCGTCTTGGTCAGCACCACCGTCATTGAGGTGGGCGTGGATGTGCCCAATGCTTCCTTGATGGTGATTGAACATGCCGAACGATTTGGCCTCAGTCAGCTGCATCAATTGCGCGGCCGAGTGGGCCGCGGCGCGGCTGCGTCGGCATGTGTGTTGTTGTACGGCACCCCGGAAGGCGGACGTTTGAGTGAAACGGCGCGTGAGCGTTTGCGCGCCATGGTGGACACCAGCGATGGCTTTGAAATTGCCCGCCGCGATTTGGAAATTCGGGGGCCAGGTGAATTTTTAGGGGCCAGGCAGTCGGGCGCACCCTTGTTGCGATTCGCCGATTTGGCCACCGATGAAGACTTGTTGGTCTGGGCAAGGCAAATTGCGCCTATGCTCTTGGCAAAATACCCCGAGATGGCCGAGCGACACATTGCGCGCTGGTTGGGTGGAAAATCTGAGTTTTTGAAAGCTTGAGAAATTGGCATGACCCTGACAGAGCTGAAATACATTGTGGCGGTGGCGCGTGAAAGGCACTTTGGCAAAGCGGCCGATGCCTGCTTTGTGTCGCAGCCCACTTTGTCGGTGGCCATCAAAAAATTAGAAGAAGAGCTCGACGTCAAATTGTTTGAGCGCAATGCCAACGAAGTCAGCGTGACGCCGCTGGGTGAAGAAATCATTCAGCACGCACAGCAAGTGCTCGAGCAAGCGGCCGAGATCAAAGAGATTGCCAAGCGCGGCAAAGACCCACTGGCCGGCCCCTTGCGCTTGGGCGTGATCTACACCATTGGCCCGTATCTCTTGCCCGACTTGATGAAGCAGTCGATGCGCAAAACGCCGCAGATGCCCCTCATGTTGCATGAAAATTTCACGGTTAAGTTAATGGAAATGTTGCGCGCTGGCGAAATTGATTGCGCCATCTTGGCTGAGCCTTTTCCGGATGCGGGCATGGCCACTGCACCTTTGTATGACGAGCCTTTCATGGCGGCTTTGCCTTTGAAACACCCACTGGGCAAGAAGAAGTCAATTACGGCAGAACAACTCAAAAACGAAACCATGCTGCTGCTGGGCAGTGGCCATTGCTTCCGCGATCACGTGTTGGAAGTGTGTCCAGAGTTTGCAAGGTTCTCTAGCAACGCCGAAGGCATTCGCAAAAGTTTTGAAGGCTCCTCTTTGGAAACCATTCGGCACATGGTGGCCGCAGGCATGGGCGTCACCTTGGTGCCGCGTTTGTCGGTGCCCGAAGAGGCCATGGCCGAACAACCCAAGCGCAAGAAAAACGAAGACGCCGACATTCTTTACCTGCCGATCATCGATGAAGCGGGCGGCTTACCGCCCACACGACGGGTGGTGCTCACATGGCGCAAAAGCTTCACGCGCTACGAAGCCATTGCCGCCCTTCGCAATGCCATTTACGCTTGCAAATTGCCTGGCGTTACACGTTTGTCGTGATGCGTCAAAAACTGGCCCTCTATTTGGACTTGATTCGCTGGAATCGCCCCGCCGGTTGGCTGCTTTTGTTGTGGCCCACCTTGGCGGCGCTGTGGTTGGCGGCAGATGGTTTTCCGGGGTGGCATTTGATCGCTGTGTTCACCTTGGGCACAATTTTGATGCGCAGCGCCGGCTGTTGTTTGAACGATGTGGCCGATCGCGATTTTGATCGCCACGTGAAGCGCACCGCACAGCGCCCCGTCACCAGTGGTCGCATCGGCGTGAAAGAGGCCTTGGCCTTGGGCGCGGTACTGGCTTTGTTGGCCTTTGCTTTGGTCTTGACCTTGCGCGTTGAAACGGTGGCATGGTCCTTTGCGGCCTTGGCCGTTGCGGTGATTTACCCTTTCGCCAAACGATTTGTGGCCATGCCGCAAGCCGTGTTGGGCGTGGCTTTCAGCTTTGGCATTCCCATGGCTTTTGCAGCTGTTACAGGTGACGTGCCATGGCAAGCATGGGCCTTGTTGATCGGTAATTTGTTCTGGGTGTTGGCCTACGACACCGAGTACGCCATGGTCGATCGCGATGACGATTTGAAAATCGGCATGAAGACGTCTGCCATCACTTTGGGTGATTGGGATGTGCGCGCCATCATGTTTTTTTATGCCGCCTATTTGGTGGTGTGGGGCGTGTTACTCGGTGCACCTCACAAGCCATGGGTGCAGGTGGGCTTGGCCGCCGCTGCCGCTCAAGCCGCATGGCACTTTGTGCTCATCAAAGACCGCACTCGAGATGGCTGCTTCCAAGCGTTTCGCTTGAACCACTGGGTGGGCTTTGCTGTGTTTGCCGGACTTGCGCTCAGCAGTCTCATGGGCGCTTGAAGCGCTGATGCGCTTCAGTCTTTGCCGAACTCATCGCCCAATTCACCAGCGCGGCGCTGCGCCGCCAACATGGCTTGAATGAAGGCCTCTTTCACTTTGGCGTCTGCCATCGAAGTGAGCGCTGCATAAGTGGTGCCCCCTTTGGATGTGACACGCTGGCGCAAAACTTCGGGCGACTCGCTGGACTGACGCGACAAGTGCGTTGCACCGCCAAAGGTCGCTTGCGCCAAATGGTAAGACTGCTCAGCCGTCAAGCCCATTTGCACACCCGCCTCGGTCATGGCCTCTAAGAAATAAAACACGTAGGCAGGGCCCGAGCCAGACAGCGCGGTGACGACATCCAGGTCAGACTCTTGCTTGACCCACAGCCACTCGCCTGTGCTTTTCAGCACCTGCTCAATCAATTGTTTGTCGTGCGCCGAGACGCCTTCGCGGGCAAACAAACCAGTAATGCCCTGTCCCACCAATGCGGGTGTGTTGGGCATGCTGCGCACGATGCGGTCGGTGTTCAGCCAACGCGCAATGCTGTCACTGCGAATGCCAGCGGCCACCGACAAGTGCAAGGCTTTGCCGGTGAACTGTGAAACAGGTGCCGCGGCCTCTTTGAACACTTGTGGCTTGACAGCCCAAATGACCAAATCGCTTGGGGCCAATGCTGCGCTTGCCGCAGGCAATACCGTCACACCCCAATCACTTTGGAGTTTGGCGGCCGTGTCGGCGAACGGCTCGACCACGCAAACTTGAGATGCTGAAAGACCTTGCTTGAGAAGGCCGCCCAAGATGGCGCTGGCCATGTTGCCGCCGCCAATGAAGGCCAAGCGTGCTTGTTTGAAATCAGTGATGGGTGTGGAAGTCATGCGCGTATTGTCTCTTTTTTGCTGCGCTTGTTTCGGTTAATCTCGTGGCCATGACTTACATCCTTGCTCTTGATCAAGGCACCACCAGCTCGAGGGCGGTGCTGTTCAACCGAGAGGGCCACCCCGTGGCCACTGCGCAACAAGAATTCAAGCAGCATTTCCCCAAACCGGGTTGGGTCGAACACGATGCCATGGAAATTTGGCACACCCAAAAAACCGTCATGCAGGATGTGGTCAATCAAGCCGGCATCCAAGCGCAGCAGATTCAAGCCATTGGCATCACCAACCAGCGCGAAACCACGGTGGTCTGGGACCGCCGCACCGGCGTACCCATTGCGCCGGCCATCGTGTGGCAAGACCGCCGCACTGCCGTTGTGTGCGAGCGTTTGAAACAAGTTGGGAAAGCCGCAGAAATTCAGCGCAAAACAGGCTTGGTGCTGGATGCGTATTTTTCAGCCACCAAGCTGGCTTGGTTGTTAGACCATGTGCCGGGTGCAAGACAAAAAGCCGAACAAGGTCACTTGGCATTTGGCACCATTGACACTTGGTTGATCTGGCAGCTGACGGGTGGCCGCGTGCATGCCACCGATCCCAGCAATGCCTCGCGCACCTTGCTGTTCAATTTGCATACCCAAGCTTGGGATGTCTCGCTTTTGAAGTTGTTCAATGTGCCTGCTTCTGTGTTGCCACAGGTGCTGCCCAGCAGCGGCGTGTTGGCCCAAACCGATGCCAACTTGTTGGGCACACCCATCCCCATAGCTGGTGTGGCAGGTGATCAGCAAGCGGCCACTTTTGGCCAAGCGTGTTTTGCACCGGGCATGGCCAAGAACACGTATGGCACCGGCTGCTTCATGCTCATGAACACGGGGTCTGTGCCAGTCCAAAGCCGCAACCAGTTGCTCACCACCGTGGCATGGCAAGGACCGCACAGCGCGGCGCATTCAACAGCCTATGCCTTAGAAGGCTCTGTGTTCATGGCGGGTGCAACGGTGCAATGGCTGCGTGATGGTTTGCAAATCATCGACAAATCAAGCGATGTGGAAGCTTTGGCCGCCAGCGTGCCCAATACCGGTGATGTGCACATGGTGCCCGCGTTTGCGGGACTGGGCGCACCCGATTGGGATGGCCAGGCCCGAGGCTTGTTGATCGGCATGACGCGTGGCACCACGCGCGCGCACATTGCCCGAGCGGCGCTAGAAGCCATTGCATGGCAAGTGGCCGATGTGTTTCAGGCCATGTCCAAAGACAGTGGCCTGGCACTGACGGAGCTGCGGGTGGACGGCGGCGCCAGCCGGAACAATTTATTGATGCAACTGCAAGCCAATGCGCTGGGTGTGCCTGTGGTGCGATCGCGCGTGACAGAAACAACAGCTTTGGGCGCAGCCTACTTGGCAGGTTTGGCCACAGGCTTTTGGACCAGCGCAGCAGAAATTTCCGCGCAATGGGCTGAAGACAGACGCTTTGTGCCGCAGATTGCATCTGCTGAACGTGAAGCGGGACTGGCCCGTTGGCGCCAAGCAGTTGCGCGATCGCGCGCTTGGGCGCAAGATTGAACTTTAAAGAAGCAGTTGAATGAAGCCTTTGCAGACGGACAGAGCGCAATTGATGGCGCGCTTGGCCAGTGTGGACGAGTACGACCTGGCCATCATTGGCGGCGGCGCCACTGGCTTGGGAACCGCGGTTGATGCGGCAGTGCGCGGCCTCAAGGTTGTCTTGGTGGAAGCCCACGACTTTGCCAAAGGCACCTCATCGCGCTCCACCAAATTGATTCATGGCGGTGTGCGTTATTTGGCGCAAGGTCATTTGCCCTTGGTCCGGGAGGCGCTGCGCGAGCGCCAAACATTGCTGCGCAACGCGCCCCATTTGGCGCATGCCATGCCCTTTGTCATGCCCGCTTACCGCCGCATCGACCAATGGTTTTATGGCTTGGGCCTCAAGCTGTACGACCTGTTGGCAGGCCGCGCGGGTTTAGGGCCCACCCAATTTCTCAATCGCAACGAAACATTGCACAAAGCGCCGGGCACATTGGCCACGCATTTGGTGGGGGGTGTGCAATATTGGGATGGTCAATTTGACGATGCGCGTTTGGCTTTGGCCTTGGCACGTACGGCAGCGGCGCATGGCGCCTTGGTCATCAATCACATGCCTGTCACGGGCTTGCTCACCACGTTGGGTACTGGCAAAGTGTGCGGCCTCACATGCACCGATGCCGAGACGGGTCTTGCGCATCACATCAAAG
>CANGCI010000094.1 GCA_947451995.1 Comamonadaceae bacterium
TCAGGTCATTGGCACTGTGGGCTCCGAAGCAAAAGCAGCACATGCAAAATCAGCGGGTGCTGTTGAAACTATTTTTTACAAAACAGAGCCCGTGGTCGAGCGCTTGAAGGCCTTCAGCCAAGGACGAGGTGTTGATGTCATCATCGACATGGACTTTGCCACGGCATCTCAGTGGGTCACCACCGGTGGCTTGGCGCCCCATGGTCAATTGATCGGTTATGGCTCCAACGTGGTGGGCGATATTCCTTTGACCTTCCGTCCCTTGTTGTTCAATTCGATTGGCCTGAAATTTTTCTTGGTCTACGACTTGCTGCCTGCAGATCGCACATGGTGTGTCAATCGCCTGAGCGAATTGCTGGCCGCTGGTCAACTTCAACACACCATTGGCGCCCGATTTACGTTGGACCAAATTGTGAAAGCGCATGAAGCCGTTGAAGCAGGTCAATTAGGCAATGTGGTGATTGATCTCTGA
Source organism: Comamonadaceae bacterium (assembly GCA_947451995.1). Lineage (GTDB taxonomy): Bacteria > Pseudomonadota > Gammaproteobacteria > Burkholderiales > Burkholderiaceae_C > Limnohabitans_A. The sequence goes on from CANGCI010000094.1 coordinate 473, forward strand.
GACAAAGCTGGTTAGAGTGCGGGCTATGAAAACATTTCAAACCCTCCAAGAACTCGCGGCTTGTGTTGGCCAAACGGTGGCAGTGTCGCCATGGACCGAGATCACGCAAGAACAAGTCAACATGTTTGCCGAAGCCACAGGCGATCATCAGTGGATTCACATTGATGTGGAAAAAGCCAAGGCCGGCCCCTTTGGTGCGCCCATTGCCCACGGTTTTTTAACCCTGTCTTTAATTCCCAAGTTGTCTCAAAGCGCCATCAAAATTGAAGATGTGCGCATGGGTGTGAACTACGGTTTGAACAAAGTGCGCTTCACGTCGCCTGTGCCTGTGGGCAGCAAGGTGCGCGGTCACATGAAATTGCTAGATGCTGTGGCGATTGATGGCAACGGCATGCAGTTCACATGGGAAATGAAGATTGAGCGTGAGGGCTCTGAGAAGCCAAGCTGCATTGCCGAATCTTTGGCACGCTATTACGTTTGATGCAGGAAGTTAAACGCCAAGGCGTTTAACTTTGAAAGCCATTCTGGCGCCAAGCTTCGTAAGCCACCACGGCCACACTGTTGGACAAATTGAGACTGCGCTGGCCCTCGAGCATGGGCAGTTTCAGTCGGTTGGCAGGCGCGAAACTCTCGCGCAACTCGGGCGCTAAGCCCCGAGTTTCTGCGCCAAACACAAACCAATCGCCCGCTTGAAATTGCGTGTCTTGCACAAAGCGCGTGCCCTTGGTGGTGAGCGCAAACATGCGCGCCGCATCGGGCTTTTCGGTGGCCAAAAAAGTGGCCCAGTCGGCATGGCGCTTGACCTGTGTGTACTCGTGATAGTCCAAGCCCGCGCGCCGCATGTGCTTGTCTTCCATCGAAAAACCCAAGGGCTCAATAAGGTGTAAGGCACAGCCCGTGTTGGCCGCCAAGCGAATGACGTTGCCTGTGTTGGGCGGGATTTCGGGTTCGACTAAAACAATGTGAAACATAAGTCGCTATTGTGCTTCGGAATTGGTGCTGCTTAAACAGGCGTTCATATTTCCGTGCGTGCAAACACCAAAGCTTTCACCGATTGAACCCCTGCTTGTTTCAAGACTTGCGCTGCCGTGTTGAGACTGGCACCACTGGTCATGACATCGTCCACCAGCAGCACGTGTTGCCCTCTGAGGGACGCTGCGCGCAATGGCGATACAGCCAAAGCACCTGCCAAGTTGAGAAGTCGTTCAGACCTTTTAAGGCTGCTTTGCTGTGCTGTGTGCTTAAGCTTGAGCAAGGTCAAGGCTTGGGTTTTGTGCGGGTTCAAAGCTTTGGCCAAAAGCAAAGCCTGATTGAACCCGCGCTCGGCCAAACGCTGTGCAGACAAAGGCATGGGCAGGATGACATCGACTTGGTCTAAGACATCTTCAGCCCCAGGGGAGCTTTGCATCAGCAATGCCAAAGCGCGGGCCCAAGCCGGATCGTTTTGAAATTTGAATTGCGCCACCAGTTGCGTCCACGGCCAAGCATAGGAAGTGGCGGCCCAACAGGCGTCTAGCGCGGGAGGGCTTTGAAGGCAGCTGGAACAGTGCGGGGCGGCATGGAGGGGGCCGGTATGAACGGCATTCCAGAAAGCGACGGGAAGGGCCAAAGCGCATTGTGAGCAACGCCTTTGGGGCTGCCCAAATGCACTGACGCAGGCGTGGCAAATGGGGGTGGCAGGCCAAGCTTTGCAAATTGCACATTGGCTGGGAAGGTTAATCACGAACCAATATACTTCTGGACATCGCTTGTGAACCTTGCACAGGCTTGTCATGGGGCCTTCATTGCGCTGCATGGCGCAAATTTTCAAACGCTGCTGTCTGCTCTTTTTAACACTCACATGGCCCAAGAACGCCCCCCCAGCCTAGACCCCGTCGCCGCAAGCCGATGGGCGATGCTGCCGTTGGGCAAAGGCAAGCAAGCTCGCGCGCTCAGTTCGCCTTGGCTGCACGAAGTAGTGGCGCGCCGCATGGAAGAGCGTTTGGCGTTCATCACTTTGCAACCTCAGTCGTGGGTGTGTTGGGACCCCGTGCGGGCAGGTCTGAATGCCTTGGCTTTGCTCAAAAAGCGTTATCCCAAGGCCAAGGGTTTTTTGAAAGCGCAACGGCCCAGCGAAGCTATGCAAGTGCAAGCGTTGGCACGAAAGCCCTGGTGGCATTTTGCTGCTTGGTTTGAATCACGTTTGCAAACCACCCAATTTGCAGACCACAGCATCGACTTGGTGTGGGCCAACATGTTGTTGCACCAGGCCTCACAGCCAGAAGCTTTGCTGGCGCAGTGGCACCGTGCCTTGTCGGTCAATGGCTTTGTGATGTTTTCTTGTTTCGGTCCCGATACTCTGATCGAGTTGCGTGCGGCTTATGCGAAAGCTGGTTGGCCCATGCCCGCGCATGAATTCACCGACATGCACGATTGGGGTGACATGTTGGTTCATGCGGGCTTTGCCGAGCCCGTGATGGACATGGAAAAGATCACTTTGACTTATGCAAACCCAGACAAATTGCTGGAAGATTTGCGCAGCATGGGCCGCAATTTTCATGTGGACCGATTTGGCGGCTTGCGCGGCAAAGCTTGGTTGAAGCAACTGCACTCAGTTTTGTTAAGCCTGGCCAAACCTGATGAAGACGGCCGCTTGGCACTGAGCTTTGAAGTGGTCTATGGCCATGCCCTTAAACCACAACCCCGATTGAAAGTGGCTTCCGAAAGTCAAATCGGTTTGGACGACATGCGCCAAATGCTCAAGCAACCGCGCGCACCGCATTAATCAGAATCCACCCCCACCATGACCGAAGTCGATCTGTACAACCTGAGTCCCACCGCACGTTTGCTGTGTGTGGGTTTTTTCATTGCCGTGGTGCCACTGTTGTTGACCCTGTACAAAAACCGAGGTCGCAATGTGAATTCAAAAATGCGCGCCTTGGTGGTGCTCACCTTGTTCCTCACTTTTGACCTGGTGATGTTTGGCTCGTTCACGCGCCTCACCGACTCTGGTTTGGGCTGCCCCGACTGGCCAGGGTGTTATGGCCATGCCAGCCCCATTGGTGCCGACGATCACATTGATGCGGCCGTGGCGGCCATGCCCACGGGTCCAGTGACGCACAACAAAGCGTGGATTGAAATGATCCATCGCTATTTGGCTATGTCGGTGGGATTTTTGATCTTGGTTTTGGCTGTGGTCAGCACCTGGCAAAAATTCAAAAGCCATGTGGCTGAAAAAGACGCTTGGCAGGTTCGCCCCTTCTGGGCTTGGTTAACTTTGGTGTGGGTGTGCATGCAAGGGGCCTTTGGTGCATTGACCGTCACCATGAAATTGTTCCCGGCCATCGTCACGCTGCACTTGTTGGGCGGTATTGGTTTGTTGGTGCTGCTGAGTGCGCAAGTGGCGTGGGTGCCTTCTGTGCAACGCGAAGTCATGTCGGCGCGCTTGCGCGCCATGGTGTGGCTGGCAGCCGTGTTGTTGGTCATTCAAATTGCTTTGGGCGCTTGGGTCAGTACCAATTACGCTGTGTTGGCTTGCACTGGTTTCCCAGATTGCAATGGCCAATGGTGGCCCGCTTGGAATGGTGCTGCATTTCAAATTTGGCGTCATCTAGGTGTTGACGCGGCAGGTCAGAATTTACCTTTTGAAGCCTTGCAGTCGGTGCACATGGTGCACCGGGTGATGGCCTTGGTCGTGTTCACTTACGGCGCATTCATGCTGTGGTCTTTCAAGCGCAATGGTGTTTTGAAAGATTTGTCGCGCTGGCTGGGTGCTTTGCTGGCGCTGCAATTTTTGACAGGCTTGTCCAATGTGGTGTTGGATTGGCCTTTGCTGGCAGCCGTGGCGCACACGGGTGGTGCGGGTGCTTTGATGATGGTGTTGACTTGGATGCTCAGCCGCACGCGGGCCCCTGGTCGTTGATGGAGAGTTACAAGATGAACATGATCACTAAACTACTGACAAGCCTTGCGCTGGTTCTGACCTTGGGTGCTTGCAATGAGCAAAAAATGTCCTTCCATGGCGTTGACATCACAGGTGCAGACTATGCCAAAGAGTTGAACCTCACCGATCAGAACGGTCAAGCACGCACGCTTAAAGATTTTGCAGGCAAGGTTGTGGTGGTCTTCTTTGGCTACACACAATGCCCCGATGTGTGTCCCACCACCATGCAAGAACTGAGCGATGTGAAACGTTTGCTGGGCGCGGATGCCGACAAGTTGCAAGCTGTGTTTGTGACGGTTGATCCACAGCGTGACACCACCGAATTGCTTAAGGCCTATGTTGAAAACTTTGACCCCAGCTTTGTGGCGCTCAGACCTACGCCAGAGCAGTTGCCAGCCATTGCCAAAGAATTCAAGATTTACTTCAAGCGGGTAGAAGGCAAAACACCCACCAGCTACACGATGGACCACTCTGCGGGTAGCTATGCGTTTGACACGCAAGGCCGTGTTCGCTTGTTCAACCGTTATGGGTCAGGTGCCAAGGTGTTGGCCGAAGATTTCAAGTGGTTGCTGAAATAATCGCTTTTCAGTTTCTAGGTCAAGACATGTTTTCTTGCGCCGTCAATTGGTGCAGCTTCACAAGCTCCGTAGCGGAGATGTAAACATTCTTTCCGCCCTCACTGATCACAATTCCAGTATTCGTGCGAATAGCAAGCTCTTGGGCGGATCTTGCTGCTCGCTGAATGGCATGGAAAGAACCTGCCAGATCAGCATCCTTGGAAGCTCGAATATCTTTATTTGTCATTGGTCTTTCCATTCCATGAGTTTGGGATGTAGCCCCGAGTTGTCATAAAAAGCCCAAGAATCGACGGCTTTGGCGTATTTGTTGACGAAGTTTCTTAAACCAGATTTAAATCGTCTACGGATGACTTCCTCTTGTATGCCGTGCCCACCTTGCTTTACTCTTTGAGCCACACGTGCCAAAGCAATTTCTTCACTTGGCAGCGACAAGAACCAAAGTTTAACGACATAACCTAGTTGTCGCCAGCGCTCAATTTTCTTTAAATATGAAACGCCCGAAAGAGTGGTTTCAAATGCGAAACTCACGCCTTGAATAACACATTGATCTATTTCTTCAAGCATTTGCCTGCCAGCTTTGAATGCCGCTGTAGCAGGATTGCGTGATGAAAGTTGTTCTGCAATTAAATCTGCGTTGATAAAGACAAACAGGTTGGCTTCGGCAGGAAGAAAGTCTTGCGCAAATGTTGTTTTACCGGCGCCGTTTGGCCCCGCAATGATGATGATTTTTTTCAAACGCAGCCCAGTTGGAAACTAGGCTGTATTGCACCTCTTCTGGGGTGTACGAAGCAATCAAAGCTTGATTTGTGAGTGCTATCAGTTTTACTGATTGCTCAAGCTTCAGCGTATTCCGTCAAAGCTGCCTTCATCTTCTTCATGGCCGCCACTTCAATTTGGCGAATGCGCTCGGCACTCACGCCAAACTCATCGGCCAAGTCGTGCAGGGTCATGCCACCCGAGCCATCGTCGTTCACTTTGAGCCAACGCTCTTCCACAATTCTGCGGCTGCGTTCGTCAAGGGACGCCAAAGCAGTGGCAATGCCATCGCTGGCCATCATGTCGCGCTGGTGCGCTTCAATCATGGAGGTGGGTTCGTGGTGCGCATCCGCCAAGTAAGCGATAGGACCGTAGGCCACTTCGCCATCATCGGACGGTGAGGGGTCTAGCAGCACATCGCCGCCGGACATGCGCGTTTCCATTTCCATCACTTCTTCGCGTTTGACATTCAGGTCTTTGGCCATGCTGTCAATTTGCGCAGAGGTGAGGGTGTCGCGGTGCGTGCCTGTGGCTTCGTCGGCTTCGGCTTTGAGGCCTTGCTTCATGGAGCGCAAATTGAAAAACAATTTGCGCTGCGCCTTGGTGGTGGCCACCTTGACCATGCGCCAGTTCTTCAAGATGTACTCGTGAATTTCGGCCTTGATCCAGTGCATGGCGTAGCTCACCAAGCGCACGCCTTGATCGGGGTCGTAGCGTTTGACGGCTTTCATCAAACCGATGTTGCCCTCTTGAATGAGGTCGGCATGAGGCAGGCCGTAGCCCAAGTACTGACGTGCCACAGAAACCACCACACGCAGGTGCGAGAGCACCAACTTACTGGCGGCTTCGAGGTCGTTTTCGTTTTTCAGTTTGCGCGCAAACTCTTGCTCCTGCTCGGGGGTGAGCATGGGCATGCGGTTGACCGCAGAGATGTACGCATCAAGGTGCCCCAATGAAGGCACGACGGCCCATGGGTTCTTCAGGGCCAGTGCTGTGTCGGGGGATCCAGTCAGGTGTGTCATTCCAGAACTCCTATCCATAATGGACCGGATTTTAGCACTCTCTTGTGAAGAGTGCTAAATATATAACTTATTGATTTTGTTGATATTTATCAATAGACCGGAGGAGAAATGAGGTCTTGCATGGCCTCAAGGGGAATCAGGGCGCCGCGATGCTGAATGACCCTTGCGGCCACTTTGTTGCCAAATTTTGCCGATAAAAGGGCGCTTTCTCCAATGAGGCGGCGGCTCAAATAGCCTGCGGCAAATGAATCCCCAGCTGCGGTGGTGTCGATCACGCGTTCAACCCGTTCGGTGGCGATGCTTTGCCAAGGGGCGTCTGGCGTCTCACGAACCAAGGTGCTGTCTGCGCCGCGCTTGATCACCAACTCTGGCACTTCGAGTGCCTGTGCATGGCGCAAGGCATCGTCTAAATTGACATGACCAAAGACCGCTTGGTGGTCGTCCAAGGTGAGCATGGCGGTATGGCAAACGTTCAACGCTTCAAGGTAAACCTGCTGGGCCACTTGCAGGCTGGGCCAAAGCTTAGGCCTGAAGTTGTTGTCAAACACCACACGACAGCCTAAAGCGCGAACTTTTTGTAGCATGCTGAAAAGCCGCTTGCGAGAAGCATCGTCCAGAATGGCCAACGAGATGCCACTGAAGTAAATGCAGTCATAGTTGAGCGCGTTTTTTTCCAAGTCAGTTTCGGGTGCTTGAAAGTAAGCGCGAGCGGCGCTGCTTTCTCGCCAAAAGTGAAAACTGCGTTCACCTTGGTCGTCCGTTTCAATCAGGTACATGCCTGGCAACTTGCCGTCAATTGATTGAATGGCATTGAGGTTGAGGCCCAAGGCTGTCCATGCCTGCTTCAGTTGTTGGCTGAGCGGATCAACACCTAAGCCTGTGGCATAACTGACTTCAATGGCTTTGGAGGATGCGCAGCGGCGTAAGTAGACCGACGTGTTGAAGGTGTCGCCGCCATAAGACAACACGCAAGGTCCAAAGCCATTGGCTTGAACTTCCAACATGCATTCGCCAATGGCGATGAATTGAAGGGGTTTGCGCACTTCCATCTTTCAGCCGTCACTCGCCGTGGGGTGCTACTTTGACAAAGGCTCCGCCTTGGTACAAAGCGGCCTTGTCATGTCGATCGATGTGTGGCTGTCTTGCTTCCACTTCGTGCCTGAACACGTCGGATGAATCCAGCGGACGGTAACCAATGTGTTTGGCATGGGTGTTGTCCCACCAAGAGGTTTGGTTGTCGGACATGCCAAAGATGATGGTGTGGCCCACGATGGGGGCCGTGAGCGCCGCTACGACCAAACGCTCCAGGTCGTCAAAGCTGATCCATGTGGACAACATGCGGCGGTCTTTGGGGGCGGGGAGTGCAGAGCCAATGCGAATGCTGACGGTTTCGATGCCCCAACGGGCCCAATACATTTCGGCCAAGTCTTCGCCAAAGGCTTTGGACAAACCATAAAAACCATCAGGTTTGGGTGGCATCTTGGTGTCAATGACTTCGTCTTGCTGGTAAAAGCCTGTGACGTGATTGGAGCTGGCAAAGACAATGCGCTTTGTGCCTTGAAGGCGTGCGGCTTCGTACAAGTTCACCATGCCCACAATGTTGCTCGCCAAAATGGGTTCCCAGGCTTGCTCGGTGGAGATGCCGCCCAAATGCACAACGGCATCAACGCTTGAGAGCAAGCTTTGCATGTCGGATGCATTGGCCAGATTGGTGATTTGCACTTCTTCGCCAAGTTGCGCCGCGCCCAGATTTTTTTGATCGCTGACACGCAGTACATCGCAATAAGCTTTGAGGCGTGGCCGCATTTCTTGGCCCAATTGCCCCGCGGCACCTGTCAGCAACAATCTTGGAAAAGTGAGTGGGGAAGCTTTGGGCTTGAGCATGATGA
>CANGCI010000095.1 GCA_947451995.1 Comamonadaceae bacterium
CAAAATTTTAATGACCTTGTCGCCTGTTGGTACGACAGAACTGATTGCTCAAATTGACGAGAATCATTTGGGCCAACTCAAACTGGGGCAAAAAGCAGTTGCTTCTGCAGATGCCTACAGCGCTGAGCATTTTGACGCCGTGTTGTCGTACATCAATCCAGGCATCGACGCACAACGCGGTGCAGTCACCATCAAGCTGCAAGTCCCACATGCGCCCTCCTATTTGCAACAAGACATGACCGTGTCACTGAACATTGAAACGGTTCGACGTGATCAAGTGCTGCTAATTGCCAATCAGGCCATTCATGACATCGATCGCTCACCTTGGGTGATGTTGGTTCGCAATGGCAAAACATCTCGCCAAGCCATTCAATTGGGAATGCACGGCGCTGACTTGAGCGAAGTCGTCAGTGGACTTCAAGCAGGCGACACACTGGTACACGACGGGCTGTATCAGCAAGAAAACGCTCGCATCCGTCCCCAGTAGATTGCATGCAAGCCATGAAACCCACTTTAACGGCCGATGCGACAAGCGTTTTGGGATGGTTGCCATTTGAAAGTTTGGTGGCCTTCAGGTTTCTGCGTGAAGGCCGCGTTCAAACACTCTTCATCATTGGCGGCGTCGCCATCGGCGTGGGCGTGATTGTGTTCATGTCGGCTTTGCTGAGCGGCCTGCAAGCCAACTTCGTGAAACGCGTTTTGACAGGTCAAGCGCATGTGCAGTTGCTACCCTCCAAGGAAGTGTCGCGTGTGCTGCCTTTCCAAGATTCACAGCGTATTCGCGACAACATTGTTCAAGCGCCGCTGCAGCGGGCAAAAAGCATTGACCAATGGCAAAGTTTGGCAACCCAAATTCAAGACATGCCTGAAGTGGCTGTGGTTTCTCCTTCTGTTTCAGGCTCAGCTTTGGTCGTTCGTGGCGCAGCCAGTCGCGCCATCAGCGTTTTGGGTGTCAATCCCGACTTGTATTTCAAAATCGTTCCGATGGCAGACAAAATGGTACGTGGCAATGCACGCATCACGGTGAACGATATTTTGATTGGCACCGAATTGGCGGCCGACTTAGGTTTGAGCATTGGCGACAAATTGCGCGTGACGGCAGCCAATGGCAATGGCAATACTTTTTTGGTCAGTGGCATCTTTGATCTGGGCAACAAGTCGGCTAACGCAAGAAGCACCATCATGCCCATTCGAGCGGCCCAAGCATTGCTTGGCATGGTGGGAGGGGTCACATCTTTGGACGTCACTGTGCACGATGTCTATGCAGCCGAAGTGGTGGCCGAACAGATTACAAAGGCCACAGGCATTCAAGCCGACAGTTGGATCAAAACCAATGAGCAATTTTTCACGGCAGTGAATGCACAAACCACCGCCAATACCGCCATCCGCATGTTTGTCGGCCTGTCCGTCGCCTTTGGCATTGCCAGCGTGTTGGTCGTCTCCGTTGTCCAAAAATCGCGCGAGATTGGAATTTTGCGGGCAATGGGTATTACGCGCGGACAAGTGATGCGTATTTTTTTATTGCAAGGCGGTCTCTTAGGTTTAGGGGGTGCGCTGGCGGGTTGCAGCATGGGTTGGGCAGGCTTGTTGATTTGGCAATATACCGAAAAAAATCCAGATGGCTCTGTGATGTTTGCCATGGCCATCGAGCCCCGCTTGTTTTTTTCCGCGCTTGTACTGGCCAGTTTGACAGGGCTGGTGGCATCTTTTGCACCCGCCTTGCGCGCCGCGCGCCTTGACCCTGTGGTGGCCATCCGTGGATAAGCCAGTTTTGACAGATCGCGTCGTCGAACTCTCACATGTGTGCAAATCGTTCAATGTCGGGAAAGCCAATGAAATTGAAATATTGCACGACATCCATTTGGAGTTGAATCGCGGTGATTTTTGTGCGGTGATGGGGCCATCAGGTTCAGGCAAAAGCACATTGCTCAACATCATTGGCCTGCTCGATCGCCCCACCAAGGGCACATTGCGGATCAATGGCGAGGAAACGACGCAACTCGATGACCATGCGCTTACCCGTTTGAGAGGACACGCCATTGGATTCGTGTTTCAACATCATCACTTGCTCAGTGCCTTTTCAGCATTAGAAAACGTCATGATGCCCATGATGGGCTCGCATGGTCGTGGCAGCCCAGAGATCACTGCGCGGGCCAGAAGCTTGTTGGACAGTGTTGGCCTGCTGCCCCTGCAGAACCAAGCCTCTGGCAGCATGTCGGGCGGTCAACAGCAACGCGTTGCGGTCGCTAGGGCCTTGGCCATGAATCCAAGCTTGTTGTTGGCAGATGAACCCACGGGCAATTTAGACACGCAAAGTGCAGATGCGGTGTTTGACCTGCTGAGACGCGTTAGCCGCGAACAAGGAACATCGGTTTTGTTTGTGACGCACAACCCCGAGTTGGCGCAGCGTTGTGACAAGACAATCCAAGTGATTGATGGGCGCGTCAGTTAAACAAAAAGCCGTTACTGCAAGCAGTAACGGCTTTTATTTTGGAGGCGCGGGCCGGAGTCGAACCGACCTACACGGATTTGCAATCCGGTGCATAACCGCTTTGCTACCGCGCCATTTTTTCCGACAAAAAAGGGAAGCTGTTGCTTCCCTAAATTGCTGAAAGATGATGGTACATCTTTCAATGTTTGGAGCGGGATAAGAGGCTCGAACTCTCGACCTATACCTTGGCAAGGTATCGCTCTACCAACTGAGCTAATCCCGCATTTGCAATCAACTCAGCATTGTATGCCGCTTTGTCTGCGTTGGACGAATTGTAGCGCAATTTTTGAGGATTTTTAAAGTCCCCAAAAAAAATCTATCAATGTTTGACCGCTCCTTCTTTGGCATCTGTTTTGGCATCGGCCGGGACAGGCGCAGAGGCAGCCACGGCCTCTTCTTCTGGGAGGGGTTGAGGCATCTTTTCCAGGGCAACTTCCAGCACTTTGTCGAGCCATTTCACAGGCACGATTTCAAGGCCGTTTTTGACATTTTCGGGAATGTCCTGCAAGTCTTTGACATTGTCCTCGGGGATCAGAACCGTCTTGATACCGCCACGAAGTGCAGCCAACAGTTTTTCTTTCAGACCACCAATGGCGGTCACTTCACCGCGCAACGTGATTTCACCCGTCATGGCCACATCGGCACGCACAGGAATGCCTGTCATGGCAGACACCATGGCGGTGGTCATGGCAGCGCCAGCGCTGGGGCCATCTTTAGGCGTTGCGCCATCGGGTACGTGGATGTGCAAATCTTTTTTCTCAAAGACATCGTCTTTGATACCCAGCATGCGCGCACGGCTTCGAACCACGGTGCGCGCTGCTTCAACAGATTCTTTCATCACGTCACCCAAAGAGCCCGTACGGGTGATCACACCCTTACCTGGCATGAGTGCGGCCTCGATGGTCAGCAAATCGCCACCCACTTCGGTCCAGGCCAAGCCAACCACCTGGCCCACTTGGTTCTGCGCCTCTGCACGGCCGTAGGTGTATTTCTGCACACCCAAGAAATCGTTCAGATTGTCGGGGGTGACCAGCACCGGTGCAGTCATTTGTTTGAGCAACAAACTCTTGACCACCTTGCGGCAAATTTTGGAGAGCTCGCGCTCGAGAGAACGCACACCTGCTTCACGTGTGTAATAACGAACCACATCGCGCACAGCGGCATCGCTGACACTCAGCTCTTCAGCCTTCACACCATTGTTTTTCATTTGCTTGGGGAGCAAATATTTGATGGCAATACTTGTTTTTTCGTCTTCGGTGTAGCCGGACAAACGAATCACTTCCATGCGGTCTAACAACGCAGAAGGAATGTTCATCGAGTTGGATGTGGCCACGAACATGACGTCGCTCAAATCAAAATCGACTTCAACGTAATGATCGCCAAATGTGTGGTTCTGCTCAGGGTCCAGCACCTCGAGCAAAGCGCTAGAAGGGTCGCCACGGAAATCAGTGCCCAGTTTGTCGATCTCGTCGAGCAAGAACAAAGGATTGCGTGTGCCAACCTTGTTCAGGCTTTGAAGCACTTTGCCTGGCATAGCGCCAATGTAAGTGCGACGGTGACCGCGAATTTCGGCTTCGTCTCGCATGCCACCCAAGGCCATGCGCACGTACTTACGGCCCGTCGCTTTGGCAATGGATTGACCTAAAGATGTTTTACCCACGCCAGGAGGGCCAACCAAGCAAAGAATAGGTGCTTTGACTTTGTCAACACGCTGCTGGACCGCCAGGTATTCCATGATGCGGTCTTTGACTTTTTCAAGACCGTAATGGTCTTCGTTCAACACCACTTCGGCGTTGCCCAAATCGTGTTTGATTTTGGTCTTCTTGCTCCAAGGCAATCCCGTGAGCACTTCAATGTAGTTGCGCACCACTGAGGCTTCGGCCGACATGGGCGACATCAGTTTGAGTTTCTTCAACTCAGCATCGGCCTTTTTGCGCGCTTCCGCGGGCATTTTGGCGGCTTTGATTTTCTTTTCGATCTCTTCGATGTCGGCGCCCTCTTCGCCTTCACCGAGTTCTTTTTGAATGGCCTTGACTTGCTCATTCAAATAGAAATCGCGCTGATTCTTTTCCATCTGGCGCTTCACGCGGCCACGGATTTTTTTATCCACGTTGAGGATGTCAACTTCACGCTCAAGTTGCGTGAAGAGGTTTTCCAAACGATCGCGAATGCTGGCCAAGTCGAGCACCACTTGCTTGTTTTCCAACTTGAGTGGCAAGTGCGCGGCAATGGTGTCAGCCAAACGACCGGGTTCATCGATGCTGGAGATCGATGTGAGAATTTCTGGCGGAATCTTTTTGTTCAGTTTGACGTACTGGTCAAACTGCTGCATGACCGCGCGGCGCAGGGCTTCAATTTCGCTGCTTTGCTCGGCCTTTTCAACGGAGGCTTCAACCGGCATGACCGTGGCCACGAAATGCGCTTCACCGTCGGCAATAGATTGCACTTTGGCGCGCTGCTGTCCTTCCACCAATACCTTGACGGTGCCATCGGGCAGCTTGAGCATTTGCAGGATGGTGGACACGCAACCCACTTCAAACATGTCGGTGGCTTCAGGTTCATCTTTGGCCGCTGTTTTTTGTGCCACCAGCATGATGCGGCGGTCGGTGAGCATGGCGCTCTCAAGGGCCTTGATGCTTTTAGGACGGCCCACAAAAAGTGGAATGACCATGTGCGGAAAGACCACGACATCGCGCAATGGCAACATCGGCAGGTCGAGCAATTCGGCGGGGAGTGGTGTATGTCCAGACATGAGATTCCCTAAGTTATTGGGGATAGATGGCCCCTGAATTTCCAATTTCAAGCCCAAGCGATGTAGGGGTATTCATTGGATTTCAGGGGGTGGGCTGGAAAAAATTCAAGCTTGTTTGGCCGACTCTCGGTAGACCAACAAAGGAACATGGTTTTCTTCGATGGTGGACGCGTCCACCACCACTTTTTCGACATTGCTGGCATTGGGCAATTCGAACATGGTGTCGATGAGGGCTTGCTCCAAAATAGAACGCAAACCACGGGCACCGGTTTTACGCGCCAGTGCCTTCTTGGCAATGGCGTGCAAAGCTTCGGGACGAATCTCGAGTTCAACGCCTTCCATGTTGAGCAACTGGCCAAACTGTTTGACCAACGCATTCTTGGGTTCGGTCAAAATTTGAACCAGCGCTTCTTCAGTCAATTCGGCCAGCGTTGCGACCACAGGCATACGGCCCACCAGTTCGGGAATTAGACCGAACTTGATCAAGTCTTCTGGCTCAACTTCGGTAAAGACTTCTGTGAGAGAGCGTTGCTTTTTGCTTTTCACCACGGCGCCAAAACCAATGCCAGAGGCTTCAGTGCGGTTTTCAATGACTTTTTCCAAGCCAGCAAAAGCACCGCCGCAAATGAACAAAATGTTGGTGGTGTCAATTTGCAAGAAGTCTTGGTTGGGATGCTTGCGGCCACCTTGAGGGGGCACGCTGGCCATGGTGCCTTCAATCAGCTTGAGCAAAGCCTGTTGAACGCCCTCGCCCGACACGTCACGCGTGATGGAGGGGTTGTCTGACTTGCGAGTGATCTTGTCGATCTCGTCGATGTACACAATGCCGCGCTGAGCACGTTCCACATCGTAGTTGCAGCTTTGCAGCAATTTAGACACGATGTTCTCAACGTCTTCCCCCACGTAGCCAGCTTCAGTGAGCGTGGTGGCATCGGCCATGACGAATGGCACGTCCAGCATGCGCGCCAAAGTTTGTGCCAACAAAGTTTTGCCAGAGCCTGTGGGGCCGATCAGCAAAATGTTGCTCTTGGCGAGTTCGACGTCTTCTTTTTTGGCGCCCTCTTTGTGCTTCAAACGCTTGTAGTGGTTGTAAACCGCAACGGCCAAGGTGCGTTTGGCTTTTTCTTGGCCAATGACGTAGTTGTCTAAATTGGTCTTGATGTCCAAGGGTGTGGGCAAGCCATTCTTGGTGTCTTTGGCGATTTCTGAGGCGGGCAATTCATCACGGATGATGTCGTTGCACAAATCGATGCACTCGTCGCAAATGAAGACCGAGGGGCCTGCGATGAGCTTCTTGACCTCGTGCTGGCTTTTGCCGCAGAAGGAGCAATACAAATTCTTTTCGGTAACCGAGCCTTTTTTATCGGCCATAAACGACGCCTTGTGGTTCTATTTTCCCAATGATAACGAAAGAAAAACGGCGCTCTCCCAGAATGGGGGCGCCGTCTTCAAAAAACAGGGCTGAAACCTCAATTTCCACCCTGTTGTGTTGCGTCTCAGGGACGTTTTGCGATCACTTGGTCGATCAGACCGTATTCTTTGGCCTCGTCGGCGGACAAATAGTAGTCGCGTTCGGTGTCAGATTGGATCTTTTCGAGGGGTTGGCCCGTGTTTTCGGCCAGGATGCGGTTCAATTGCTCACGGGTTTTGAGAATTTCACGTGCGTGAATCTCAATTTCGGTGGCCTGACCCCGCGTACCGCCCAAAGGCTGGTGAATCATGACCTTGGAATTGGGCAAGGAGAAACGCTTGCCTTTAGCGCCAGCGGACAACAAAAACGCGCCCATGCTGGCAGCCATGCCCGTGCACAAAGTGGACACATCGGGCTTGATGAAGTTCATGGTGTCGTAGATGGCCATGCCAGCACTGACAGAACCGCCAGGCGAATTGATGTAGAACGAAATGTCCTTCTCAGGATTTTCGCTCTCCAAAAACAACAACTGAGCCACCACAGAATTGGCGGTGTAGTCGTTGACCTCACCCACCAAGAAAATCACACGCTCTTTGAGCAAGCGGGAGTAAATGTCATAGGCGCGTTCGCCGCGTCCAGACGTTTCGATCACCATGGGCACATTGCCCAAAGCTTGAATGTCGAGTGAGTTCATGGTGTTTCCAAACTGCAAAGGGTTCAAAGTGATCAGGCTTGTTGGCCCATCAATTCGTCGAAGGTGATGGCTTTTTCAGTCACTTTGGCTTTAGACAAAATGAAGTCGGAGACATTGGACTCAATGACCACAGCTTCAATTTCGGCCATGCGCTGATTGTCGCCATAGTACCAACGCACCACGTCTTCGGGACGCTCGTAGCTAGAAGCCAGTTCTTCAATGTGGGCTTTGATTTGAGCTTCTGTTGCGTTCAAGGTGTTGGCCTTGACCAACTCGGCCACCACCAAGCCCAAGCGCACACGGCTTTCGGCTTGAGGACGGAAGATGTCGTCAGGGATCGGTGCTTTGTCGGCGTCTTTGATGCCGCGTTGCTTGAGATCGGCACGTGCGCCGTCTTTCAAACGCTCAATTTCGTTTTGCACCACAGACTGGGGCAAGTCGAGCTCGGCTTTTTCAACCAGCGCATTCATGGCGGCTTGTTTGTTGCGGCCTTGCAAGCGGAATTTCACTTCGCGCTCGAGGTTTTTGCGAATGTCAGTGCGCAGGCCTTCAACGGAGGCGTCTGCAATGCCCAAAGACTTGGCCAAGGCTTCGTTCACTTCGGGCAGGTGGGCTGCTTCGATTTTCTTCACAGTGACCAAGAAGTCGGCTGTTTTGCCGGCCACGTCTTGACCGTGATAGTCGGCAGGGAATGCCAATGGGAAAGTTTTGCTTTCGCCATTTTTCATGCCGCGAACAGCTTCTTCGAATTCTTTCAACATTTGGCCTTCGCCAACCAAGAATTGGAAGTCTTCGGCTTTGCCGCCAGAGAACACTTCACCGTCAATTTTGCCTTCAAAGTCAACCGTCACGCGGTCGCCGTCCACAGCCGCTTCAGTAGCAGGACGCTGTGAGAATGTACGGCGTTGTTTGCGCAAGATGTCGACGGTTTTGTCGATGGCTTCGTCGGTCACTTCAGCGCTGAGTTTCTCAACGGTGGCGGCGCTCAAGTCGCCCAATTTAACTTCGGGATACACCTCGAAAATAGCTTCAAAAGACAACTCACCTTCGGGTGCGCCTTCTTTTTCAGAGATGCGGGGCTGGCCCGCAACGCGCACTTTGGCTTCGTTGGCGGCAATGGCAAAGGCCTCGCCCACTTTGTCGTTCATCACTTCGTACTGGACTGAGTAACCGTAACGTTGTGCCACCACATTCATGGGCACTTTGCCTGGACGGAAACCGTCCATCTTGACGGTGCGTGCCAATTTTTTCAAACG
>CANGCI010000096.1 GCA_947451995.1 Comamonadaceae bacterium
CCAGGCGTGTTTGAAAGTTCTGCGCCATGATGGCCGACTTGCCCTCTTGGATTGAGGCGGGCCCTGCCGATGCCAAAACCACATTGGTTTTTTTGCATGGCATTGGTGGTGGAAAAAAAGGATTCCAGTCGTCTGTCGATGACTTTGCAAGCAAGGGCTATCGCGCGCTAGCCTGGGACATGCCAGGTTATGGCGACAGCCCTTTAACTGGCGTACTCAGTTTTGACAGCCTGGCGAAATCGCTGGAACGCTTGCTGAATCAAGCGAATGTTCAAAAGGCGGTGCTGGTGGGGCACAGCATGGGCGGCATGGTGGCCTTGCAAGCCTGGACCCATTGTCCAGAACGAATTGAAGGTCTGGTGATTGCCGCCAGCAGCCCCGCATTTGGCCAACAAGATGGCGACTTTCAGCAGCAGTTTGTGGCGCAGCGACTAGCCCCTTTGAATGCAGGCAAAACCATGGCCCAAGTGGCCGACCGTTTGGTGCCCAGCATGGTGGCGCCGCAGGCTTTGCCCGCCGGTGC
This sequence comes from Comamonadaceae bacterium, assembly GCA_947451995.1. Lineage (GTDB taxonomy): Bacteria > Pseudomonadota > Gammaproteobacteria > Burkholderiales > Burkholderiaceae_C > Limnohabitans_A. Next base: position 524 of record CANGCI010000096.1, read on the forward strand.
GATGTTGCCAGACTATCCCCCAGGATTGGCCTTGGCGCATGCCTGCATGTCTGCGGTACCGCCCGACACGTACCGCGCTTCTTTGCAAGCCTTGGTGACTTTTGAGCAACGTGCAGCTTTGCCCAGCATTTCAGTGCCCACTTTGTGCCTGGCAGGCGAGTACGACAAGACAGCACCCCCCGAAGTTTTGCGACGCATGGCGCAAAAGATTCCGGGTGCGCAATACCAATGCATTCCAGGCGTTGGCCATTTGATGGGCTTTGAACAAGAAGCGCCATTCCATCAGGCCATTCTGAATTTTTGCACCACCTCATTTTGACGTTGCAGGAGACCCCATGAGCAACAACCCAACTGCCACCAGCAGCACCCCCTACAACAGCACCGCCAACTACATGCCGATCAGTGGCGAGGACTATCCACTGACCGAGAAGCAGAAGAAGTTGATGGCCATGGCCCATGACTTGGGCAAGCACAAATTTGCACCGCGTGCGGCGCAGCTTGATCGCGATGCGCAATTTCCTTTTGAGAATTACAAAGACATGAAAGACAGCGGTTTGCTGGCTTTGTGTGTGCCCGAAGCCCATGGTGGTTTGGGCGCGGACTATGCCACCTACGCCATGGTTTCTGCAGAAATTGGCCGCTGGTGCGGCGCTACGGCGCTGACGTTCAACATGCATGTGTGCACCATGATGTGGAGCGGCTTGTTGTCTGAGGATTTGGACATGACGCCAGAACAACGTGCGCTGCATCGTGTGCATCAAAAGGCCCACTTTGCACGCGTGGTCAATGACGGCGCCATTTATGCCCAGCCCTTTTCTGAAGGCGGCGCGGCTGCTGCAGGCGCGCAACCTTTTGGCACGCAAGCCGTTAAGGTTGAAGGCGGTTGGCGTATCAATGGCAAAAAGATTTTTGCTTCTTTGTCCGATGCGGCAGATTATTTTGGTGTGTTGTGCACAGAGAAAAAGCCCGATGCCGATTTGTCGCGTCGCGACACACTTTATTTGGCCATTCCCCGCACAGCGCCTGGCCTCACCGTCGAAGGTGATTGGGATCCTTTGGGCATGCGTGCCACCGTGTCACGCAATTTGATCTTCAAAGATGTGTTTGTGCCTGATGATGCTGCGTTGATGCCGCAAGGGGTTTACTTCCAAGCCGCCAGCCGCTGGCCGCACATGTTCATGACCTTGTCGCCCACTTACATGGGCATTGCACAGGCGGCTTATGACTTTACGGTGGCTTATTTGCGCGGCGAAATTCCAGGCACCGGTCCGGTCAAGCGCCGTCAATTTGCCACCAAGCAAATTGCCGTGGCAGAAATGTTTGTGAAATTGGAGCAGACGCGCAATTTGTTTTTGCGTGCCATTGAAGACGCCAAAATTGATCCGCCAAAATCCTCTCGCCTGCGTGCCTATGCTGCGCAGTACACCATCATGGAAAACGCGCAAGACATTGCGCGATTGGCCATTCGCACTTGTGGGGGTCAGTCGATGCTGAAGTCGTTGCCACTTGAGCGTTTGTACCGCGATGCGCGCTGCGGCTCGCTCATGCTGCCGTGGACTGCAGAGTTGTGCCTCGATCGTTTGGGCCGAGAAACACTGTACGAAGCCGGCGAAAAAGACGAATGAAGGAAAGCTCGACATTGGCCCAACGCTTTCAAGCGTTGGCACAAAGTCAGCCGTCGCACTTGGCCATTCGCTTTGGCATGCCAGGGCAGACGGAAGACATTGACTTTGCCAAATTTTGGCGACGTGTTGAACGTGTCACAGGCCATCTGCAAGCCAGCTTGGGTTTGCAAGCAGGTCAACGGGTGGCGTGGCTTGGCTTGAACCACGAGATGCAGTGCGTCACCTTGGTCGCCTGTGCGCGACTGGGTTTGATTTTCATGCCACTCAATTTCAGATTGGCTGTGGCCGAGCTCAATGCGGTGTTGCAAGATGCGCAGCCTAGCCTCTTGGTTTATGACGACCTGCATGCAGACACGGCCAAAGCCTTGACCCATGAGGGTCACGTCTTTGGGCTCCAGTCTTGCCCCTTGGATGATTTAATTGCCACGTCGTCATCCAAAGCATTGAATTTGCCCACTGTGTCGGCTGATGCGGATGTGCTGTTGGTCTACACCTCCGGTACCACCGGCTTGCCCAAGGGCGCTGTGCATACGCAAGCGGGTCTGTTGGCCAACGCCCAAGCCAGTCAAGAGGCCCATCAGTTCAAATCGCAAGACATCGTGTTGTCTGCCTTGCCCATGTTCCATGTGGGCGGACTGTGCATTCAAACCTTGCCAGCATTGTTGTCGGGTGTGACGGTGCATTTGCATCCGCGGTTTGAGGCTGCTGCTTGGCTTCATGCCGTCTCGCAAGGCGACCTGACCGAACGCCCCACCTTGTCATTGCTGGTGCCTGCAACCTTGAGGGCTGTGCTTGAGCATCCTGAATGGCCCCAAGCAGATCTTCAAAGCTTGCGCGGCATCATGGCGGGCTCTTCAACCTTGCCCGCTTCGTATTTGGAGAAGTTCCATGCGCGAGGTATTCCTGTTGGCCAAATTTATGGCACCACTGAAACGGGCCCGGTCAGCGTCATTTTGAAATTTCAAGATGCCATGGCGCGCATGGGATTTGCAGGCTGGCCCCATGCTGATATGTCATTGAAGCTCATCGATGCCCAAGGCCATGAAGTGGCGCAAGGCGAGACCGGTGAAGTGTGCGTGCGAGCGCCCAATGTCATGCGCGGTTATTGGCATCTTGGCAATCCCAAAGCGTTGAAGGGTTTGCAAGACGGATGGTTTCACTCGGGCGACATGGGTTACCTGGATGCGCAGGGGTGTTTGCAAATTGTGGGCCGCAACAAGGACATGATCATCTCGGGCGGGGAAAACATTTACCCCGCAGAAATTGAAAACGCCTTGGCCTCGTTTCCAGGTGTGGCCGAATGTGCCGTGGTGGGCTTGCCCGACGATCGATGGGGTGAGGTGCCTGTGCTGGTTCTGGTTCGCCAAGGCAATGCGGAGGGTGCAAGCTTGCAAGCCGATGCGGTGTTGTCGCACTTGCAACATCAGATTGCGCGCTTTAAATTGCCAAGGCGTGTGTTGTTCATGCCGCAATTGCCCAAAAGTGCTTTGGGCAAAGTGCAAAAACCTTTGTTACAGCAGCAGCTTCAGACCTCGATTTCCTAGACAATGCGTGAATTACCCTGAACAGGAGTTCTCATGACTTGGTTGATCATTGGTTTGGTTTTATTTTTGGGGGCGCATTCCATTCGCATGGTGGCCGACGCTTGGCGCACTCAGGCCATTGCATCTTGGGGCGAAAAGCCCTTCAAAGGCGTGTACACCTTGATTGCTCTGGTGGGGTTTTACGCCATGGTGACGGGCTATGCCGAAGCACGATTGCAGACGGTGGCGCTTTGGACGCCGCCCATTGCCACGCGCCATGTCAGTGTGTTGCTGATGCTCTTCGCCAGCGTGCTGATGGCGGCCGCTTATGTGCCTCGCAATCACCTCAAAATGCGCATGGGGCATCCCATGGTGTTGTCGGTCAAGGTCTGGGCATTGGCGCACTTGCTGGCCAATGGCAACTTGGCCGATGTGGTGTTGTTTGGCAGTTTCCTGGTGTGGTCGGTGTTCAACTTCAAAGCGGCCAGAGCACGCGATCGTGCTGCGGCACAAGAAGCGCTGAGCTTGCAGTCTGCCGGTGCTGAGAACACAAGCGCCAAGCTAAGCGCAAATACCACGGCCACCCTGTTGACCTTGCTGATCGGCGTGGCCCTGTGGGCACTGTTTGTGTTCTATTTGCATGTGCAGTTGGTCGGCGTTTCGCCATTGGGTTGAACCCTTTTCATTCTTACGTTTATGCCCGTCATTTCTGTCACGCTGTTACCTGGCTATCCCCCAGAGGCCCAACACCGTTTGGTGCAACGCTTGGCGCACACCGCCAGATCGGTGATTGATGCCAGCGATGCTGGCACCACGGTGTTTGTCCAAGAGGTCAGCGCCTACCGCCGCGATGGCCGTGTTTTTTCTGAAGGCGGCGCTGTGCTGCCAGAGGCCAGTCAATTGGTGGCTGAGTTTTTGGAATGCATGGCCATGCGCGATTTGGAAGCGGCCCAAGCATTTTTGTCGCCGCAGTTTGAAATGGTTTTTCCAGGGGGGCAAACCCTGCATCAATTGAGTGAGTTGATGACCTGGGCTGCACCGCGGTACCGACGGATTGCCAAAACCCACATGACGTTTGAAGAGTCATGGCAGGGCGACCAAACGGTGGTGTATTGCCGTGGCTTGCTGAACGGTGAGTGGCCTGACGGACGTGAATTCAGTGGCATTCGCTTTGTCGATCGCTTTGAAGTGCGCAAAGGTCAATTGATGCGCCAAGAAGTTTGGAACGACTTGGCTGAAATGCGTTCACAGCGCTGATTGCCAATTGCACCAATCGACTGCAAAATCACGCTGACCATGAGCACACTTTCAACAGACCCTTCCGTTGCAGAGACATCTGCTGTTTCACTTGCTGTGTCTTCAGACACGCCAATCACCTGGTTTGACGGCTTTGAGAAACGCCAGTTCAACGTCAATGGCGTGGTGGTGTGCGCGCGCATCTCGGCCAACTGGCAGAACCACCTGGACAAGCCGGTGTTGGTCTTGCTGCACGGTTTCCCGCAAACGCATGTCATGTGGCACCGCGTAGCGCAGGCCCTCAAAAACGACTACCGCTTGGTGCTGCCCGATCTGCGCGGTTATGGCGACTCGTCCCATGCGCCAGGTTTGCCAGACCACAGCAATTACAGCAAGCGGGCCATGGCGCAGGACGTGGTGGGTTTGCTAGACCAGTTGAACGTGGATGATTTCTTTTTGTGTGGACACGATCGCGGTGGCCGTGTGGCCCATCGTTTGGCGGTCGATTACCCAGCGCGTGTTCGCCGCTTGTGTGTATTGGACATTGCGCCCACGCTGGACATGTACAAGCGCACCGACATGGACTTTGCCCGCGCCTACTACCACTGGTTCCACCTCATTCAGCCCACACCTTTGCCCGAGCGCATGATTGGTGGCAATGTGCTGCATTACTTGCATGCCAAGTTGGGTGGCTGGGGTTCTGGTACCACCACCTTCATCGAACCCGAGGCCATGGCGGAGTACGAACGCAGCCTCACCTTGGCACCCGAGCAAGCGGGGGACATTCTGCCTGCCGTGCACACGGCGTGTGAGGATTACCGCGCCAGTGCGGGCATCGACTTGGTCCACGATCAAGAAAGCCGCGACAAGAGTCAAAAAGTTCGATGCGACTTGTTGGTCTTGTGGGGTGACCGCGGTGTGGTGCACAAAATGTTCAAGCCGCTAGAGCTGTGGCAAGCGCAATGTGCGGCTCAGGTATCGGGCCAAGTGGTGCCCTCAGGTCATTTCATTCCAGAGGAATTGCCCGACCTCACGGTACAAAGTCTTCGGGCTTTCATGGTTTAAGAAGTTAATTCGCGCCGCAACATTTTTTGTATTTTTTGCCACTGCCGCAGCTGCATGCATCGTTGCGACCCGGTGTGGCCTCTTTGATCACTTGCGTGACGCGGGGGCCAATGCTGCGCCAAATTTCACGCAAGTCATAGACAGCCCACAAGGCTTCGCCATAGGCATTCAATCGGGACTCGCTGACACTCAAGGGCCCGTCTTCGCTGAGGGCTGACAAGGTGGGCTCGTCGGTGTCGTCTTCGGTTAAGGCCACAATGGCTTCCAGGGCGGTGTCGTGCCACTGTGCTGCTTCTTTGTCTTTGGGAGCGGTCCATTCATCGGGCCAGTTTTCGACGGCAAACATAAAGCCCAAGGCCCACACTTGCGCAAAGGCAGGAATTTCTTCGCTGTCAATTTCGGCGCGCTCTTCAGGCGGCAGGCTGGCAATGGCACCGCGCACGTCCATCACTTCAGGTGCGTAGGCACTGTCTTCATCGAGCGCTTTGATTTCAGTGTCGAGTGCTTGCTTCACTTCCGCATAGCGTTGTTGCCACAGGCCCAAGAATTTGATTTTTTGGGCTTCGTCATTAAAGCCTGCACCGTCATCGTCAAGGCCCAACAACACCGGCAGCCATTCCGCTTCAGGAATATCGCGACGGCAGCAAATGAGGGCCACCAGAAAACCTTCGCAAAATTCCCATTGCGGTGTTTCCTCATAACGCGTGCGCAAGTCGTCCAAGATGTCGTCAAGGGCGTCAAAGTCTTCGGGTTGCAGGCCGGTCATGGGATGTTCCTGTGATGAGGGAGATGTTGGGGGCGAAGTGAGCACATTCACTGCGTGGGAATTTCGGACGGGTTGAGCACCACGCCCGATTGCGACAGGCGTTTCTTCATGCACAAAATGGCAGCGTCTTTGCTGAGCAAAGGCACCCCATGCGCAACCGCCAAGTCGATGAATTTTTGATCGTCAGGGTCTTTGCAAGTGCAGGGCGCTTTGACCGCGGGTTCGGCCGACACATGGTGTTGGTCAAAGCGATTCAAAATGTCTTGCGCTTGGATGTTGGACTTGGTCATGCGCTTGACGATGTGGGGGTAAGTGAGCACGCGTTCCAGTTCGTCGCGCATGCTGCGGGTGGCCAGATGCGAAATGCGGCCACTTTGCAAAGCTGCGCGCAAAGGCACTGTGGCGGGGTCTTCAAACAACCACAGGTCGAGCACGATGTTGGTGTCAATCACCCAAGGCTGTGCCGTTCGAATGGCCTCAGAGCTTGTCACGCACTGAACCCTTCATGAGGTCGAAGCGGAACATGCGGCACTCAATGGGGCCGTTCCACATCGGCACGCGGCGCGATTCTTTCAAGCGCATTTTGGAGGGCAATTTCAAGTCGGGTGTCAGCATCCAAGCGGTCCAACCGTTGTAATTCTTTTTCCAATGCGAGGCCAATTGCGCAAAGAATTCGCCGCCGTCATCGCCTTCGGCAATTTCACGGGCGCGGCTTAAGTCCACGTTGTCACGTGCGCGAGTGGGTGCGCCGGGTTCGCGGTTGCGGTCTCGGCTGGAGACGCCCGCCACACCGGCTGCGGCAATGCGCTCGCCATAAGGTGGGTTGAGCAACATGATGCCGGGTGTTTCGCAAGGCGGCATGCGCTGCAATGCGTCGCCACCGCGGGCTTGGACCACTTGGCCAACGCCTGCGCGCTCGGCATTGCGCTGCGTGAAGTCCACCATGCGGAAGGCCACATCGGAGGCGTGAATTTCGGTGGTGGGCGCGTGTTCTTGTGCGCGCGCATCGTCTTGCAGGGCTTGCCAAACGTGCGGTTGAAACGGCAGCAATTTTTCAAAGGCAAAGCGGCGCATGATGCCAGGGGCAATGCCGCAGGCAATTTGCGCAGCTTCAATGGCAATGGTGCCACTGCCGCAGCAGGGATCGTACAAAGGTGTGTGCGCATCCCAGCCACTGGCGGCCAACATGGCGGCCGCCAAAGTTTCTTTCAAAGGCGCATCGCCCTTGTCTTCGCGCCAACCGCGTTTGAACAAAGGCTCACCCGAAGTGTCCATGTACAGCGTGCAACTGTCGGTGGTGAGGTGCACGTAAATGCGCACATCGGGCCACTGCGTGTTGACGTCGGGACGCTCGCCGCGCTTGGCGCGAAAACGATCGGCCACGGCATCTTTGATTTTGAGCGCAGCAAAGTTCAGGCTGGTGAGCGGGCTGTGCTGCGCCGTGATTTCAATCTTGAAAGTCTGCTGGGTGGTGAACCAAATTTCCCAAGCCACGGCGCTGGCCGCGTCGTACAAATCTTTTTCGCTGCGGTAAAAAGTTTGCGACAGTTGAATGAGCACGCGCTGGGTGAGGCGGCTGTGCAAATTAAGACGCAAGGCATCACGCCATGACGCGTTGGCCATCACACCGCCGCGGCCGGTCAGCAGGTCGTTGCCGGTGAGGCCCGTCAGTTGATGGACCTCGTCGGCCAATAAGCCTTCAACGCCGGCGGCGCAAGGCATGAAAAGTTGAAGCGAGTTCACAGAGTTTTACGCAAGTTGGCGGGCGCAATTTTGAGCGCCTCGCGGTATTTGGCAACGGTGCGACGTGCGCAATCGATGC
>CANGCI010000097.1 GCA_947451995.1 Comamonadaceae bacterium
CATTGGATTCAAAAAGCATTGTCTATTTCAGGTTTGTACGACCTGACGCCACTTCGCAAAACACCCTTTTTGCAAGATTCTTTGAAGCTCACCACCAAACATGCTCGAATGGCCAGTCCAGCCTTGTGGCCACGACCCAAGAAAGGCGTGTTGTACACCGTGGCCGGCGGTGACGAGAGTGCCGAGTTTTTGCGACACAACCGTTTGATCCATCAAACCTGGGGTCCCAAAACTGTGCCGGTATGTGAGGACTTGGCCGGCTTGAATCACTTCAGCATCGTGACAGACCTCACAAAAAAAGGCACTCGCCTGAGTGCCTTGATGAAGCAGCTGCTTCAGGCCTGAGTGTTAAAACACAGGGCCTGAAAGCATCAGGCTTTATTCGGGTTCGATTTTGGCGTCACGAACCACTTTGCCCCAGCGAGGCGCTTCGGCTTTGATCAAAGCTGCGAATTGCTCGGGGGTGCCGCCGCCCATTTCATTGCCTTGGCTCAAGATCTTTTCTTTCACTTCGGGATCTTGCAGGGCTTTGTTCAATGCCGCATTCAGTTGCTTCACCAGATCGGCAGGCATGCCTTTGGGGCCGACCAAACCTTGCCAGTTTTGCACCTCAACAGCTGGGAAGCCTTGTTCGGCCATGGTTGGCAGATCGGGCAACAAGGGCGAACGCGTTTTGCTGGTAATGGCCAATGCGCGCAGACGACCGCCCTTAATGGCTGGCATGGCTGCATACATCTGTTCAAACATCATGTGGACTTGACCGCCCATCAGGTCGGTGGCGCCAGCGGAGCCGCTCTTGTAAGGCGCGTGAATCATGTCAACACCCGCCGCATTTTCAAGCAATGCACCGCTCAGGTGATGTGAACCACCAATGCCGCCAGAGGCGTAGCTCAATTTGCCAGGATTGGCTTTGGCTGCAGCAACGATGTCTTTGACGGATTTGTAAGGTGAATCGTTGCGCACCATCAAAATCAAGGGACCTTTTTCAATCAGGCCAATGGGCATGATGTCGTTGAAGGGGTCGAAGTTGAGTTTTTTGAACAAAGCGTGGTTCACGGCCAGTGGCGCGAAGTTGCCCATGCCAATGGTGTAACCGTCTGGCTTGCCGCGGGCAATGGCTTCTGTGCCAATATTGCCACCGGCGCCGGCCTTGTTGTCGATGATGATGGGCTGGCCCAAGATCACGCTCATGGCTTTGGCCACTTGACGTGAGCGAGAGTCGGCATTGCCGCCTGCTGCATAAGGGCAAATCCATGTGATGGGTTTGCTAGGGTATTTGTCTTGGGCTTGGGCCAAGCTTGGAAGCAAAGCAGCACTGCCAGCCGCTTGCAGGAGTTCACGACGTTTCATGAATGACACCTATGGTTGTGAAGAAGATAAGAATCTGGATTGTGCCTTGATTGCGCAGAGATTCAACTAGGTGTTCTCCTCAGTGAAAAAAGGGGCCTAAGCCCCTTTTGCAATATGGGATTGGACATCCCCAAGCTTGCGCTTACATCAGCAGGTGTTCGCCTGCGTTGTCGCCGCCCAGAATCACGTAATTCACTTTGCGAATGTCCATGAGTTTGGTGCCGCCTGAGTAGCTGATGGAACTTTGGGTGTCTTGTTCCATTTCGATCAGGGTGTTGGCCAGCTTGCCCTTGATAGGCTCCAAAATGCGCTTGCCTTCGACGTGCTTGTACTCGCCCTTGTTGAAGTCGGAAGCAGAGCCGTAGTACTCTTTGTACAGCTTGCCGTCCACTTCCACGGTGGCGCCAGGCGACTCTTCGTGACCTGCCAACATCGAGCCAATCATGATCATGGTGGCGCCAAAGCGAATGCTCTTGGCAATGTCGCCGTGCTCACGGATGCCGCCGTCGGCAATGATGGGCTTGGTTGCCACACGAGCACACCATTTGAGGGCAGACAGCTGCCAGCCGCCGGTACCAAAACCTGTTTTGAGCTTGGTGATGCAAACCTTGCCAGGGCCAATGCCCACTTTGGTGGCATCTGCACCCCAGTTTTCCAAATCAATGATGGCTTCGGGCGTACCCACGTTGCCGGCAATGATGAAAGCCTTGGGCAGCTTTTCTTTGAGGGTGTGAATCATCTTTTGCACGCTGTCGGCATGGCCGTGTGCAATGTCGATGGTGATGTACTCGGGGGTGAGACCCTCGGCCACCAGTTGGTTCACAGTGTCGTAATCGGGTGCTTTGACGCCCAAAGAGATGGACGCGTAAAGACCTTTGGCATGCATGTCGCGAACAAATTTGACATTGTCCAAGTCAAAGCGGTGCATGACATAAAAGTAACCGTTTTGCGCCATCCATGCGCAAATCTCTTCGTTCACCACCGTCTTCATGTTGGCCGGTACCACCGGGAGACGGAATTTGCGGCCACCCAGCTCAACGCCGGCGTCGCACTCTGAACGGCTTTCCACGCGGCATTTGCGAGGAAGCAGCAAGATATTGTCGTAATCAAAAATTTCCATTTAACCAAGCTCCAAAAGGATCGTTGAAAGAACGAGTGAGCGCTTGGCTTGGCCGGTTTGGTCTGTCCCGTTTTTGGACAAAAAAAACCGGGCGCAAGAATCTTGGGCCCGGTGTCTGATTCTACTCGTTTTGTTTTGCTTTTTGCCAACAAGGCTTCAGGAGTTTCTACAATTGGGGGATGTATGACCAAACGCCCCTGTTGAACAACCTGAACCCCGAGCAATTGCGGGCTGTCACCCTGCCTTCGGAGTCGGCCCTTATTCTGGCGGGGGCCGGTTCGGGCAAAACCCGGGTATTGACCACTCGAATCGCTTGGTTATTGCAGACCTCGCAGGTGGGCTCGGGCGGTATTTTGGCCGTGACCTTTACCAACAAGGCCGCCAAAGAGATGATGCTCCGCTTGCAGGCCATGCTGCCCGTCAATGTGCGGGGCATGTGGATTGGCACCTTCCACGGCCTGTGCAATCGGTTTTTGCGGGCCCATTACAAAATGGCCAACTTGCCTCAAACCTTCCAAATTTTGGACACGCAAGATCAGTTGTCGGCCATCAAACGCTTGTGCAAACAGCATGGCGTCGACGATGAACGTTTTCCGCCCAAGCAATTGCAGTGGTTCATTGCAGGTTGCAAAGAGGATGGACTGCGTCCCAAAGACGTAGATGTGCGCGACGATGAAACCCGCCGCAAAGTCGATATCTACCAACTCTACGAAGACCAATGCCAGCGAGAAGGCGTGGTGGATTTTGGCGAATTGATGCTTCGATCGTACGAGTTGCTGAGAGACAACGAAGCCATTCGCATGCATTACCGCGCGCGCTTCAAACACGTGTTGATTGATGAGTTTCAAGACACCAACAAGTTGCAATACGCCTGGATCAAAATGATTGCAGGCTTGCCCGCAGAGCACGGCAGCGCCGTGCTGGCAGTGGGTGACGATGATCAAAGTATTTACGCTTTCCGCGGTGCGCGTGTGGGCAACATGGCCGACTTTGTGCGCGAGTTTGGTGTGCAGCATCAAATCAAGTTGGAACAAAACTACCGCAGCTACAGCAATATTTTGGATTCAGCCAATGCGCTCATTGGCAACAACAAAAATCGCTTGGGCAAAAACTTGCGCACCGATCAAGGTGCCGGCGAGCCTGTGCGGGTGTACGAGTCCACCAGCGACTTTGCCGAAGCGCAGTGGTTGGTCGATGAGATCAGGCAACTGGTCAAGGGCGATGGCTTTACGCGCAAAGAAGTGGCGGTTTTGTACCGCAGCAATGCGCAAAGTCGCGTGATGGAAACGGCGCTGTTCAATGCGGGTGTGCCCTACAAAGTTTATGGCGGTCTGCGCTTCTTTGAACGTGCCGAAATCAAGCACGCCTTGGCCTATTTGCGCATTTTGGAAAATCCCAACGACGACACCAGCTTCTTGCGCATTGTGAATTTCCCCCCGCGCGGCATTGGCGCGCGCAGTGTGGAGCAATTGCAAGATGCTGCCAAAGGTTTGGGCTGTTCACTGCACGACGCGGTCAGTACCACCGCTGGCAAAGCGGGCGCCAAGTTGGCCAGTTTTGTGGCCATGATCGATGTGATGCGGGAGCAAACGCCTGGCATGACATTGCGAGAGATCATTGAATTGGTGTTGGAAAAAACGGGCTTGATTGAGCATTACAAGACAGAAAAAGAAGGTGCCGACCGCGTAGAAAACTTGGAAGAGTTGGTCAATGCGGCAGAGAGTTTTGTGACACAAGAGGGCTTTGGCCGCGATGCCGAAGCCACGGCCCAAGACATGGCGCCCAACGCGGAAGATGGCGAAGTGATGTCACCCTTGGCGGCCTTCTTAACGCATGCAGCGCTGGAAGCCGGTGACAACCAAGCGCAAGCGGGCGAAGATGCCATCCAACTCATGACTGTTCATGCCAGCAAGGGCCTGGAATTTGATGCGGTGTTCATCAGCGGTTTGGAAGAGGGCTTGTTCCCTCATGAAAACTCCATGAACGATTACGACGGCTTGGAAGAAGAACGCCGGTTGATGTACGTGGCCATTACTCGTGCACGCAAGCGTTTGTACCTCAGCCATTCGCAAACGCGCATGCTGCATGGTCAAACGCGTTACAACCTGAAAAGCCGCTTTTTGGACGAACTGCCAGAAGACTGCTTGAAGTGGATCACGCCCAAGAATCCAGGCTTTGCAACGGGTTTGGGTGGGGGCTGGGCTTCGCCTGCCCAGGCCTTCCAGGCTAAACCTGCGTGGGGCCACAGCAGTTTGGGATCGGCCGAGACTTACAAAAGCCCGCCCGTGCCTGTGCAAAAATCAGAGCCTTCGCATGGCATCAAAGCCAACATGAAAGTGTTTCACACCAAGTTTGGTGAAGGCAAGGTGTTGGCCGTGGAAGGTGCTGGCGCTGATGCGCGGGCCCAAGTGAATTTCCCCCGACATGGGGTCAAATGGTTGGCCTTGTCGGTGGCCAAGTTGACGCCCGTTGAATGAATTGAATTTTAGGAAGAAGGCAACATGAAAATTGAAAAAGACACCGTCGTGACCTTGAAATACAAAGTGTCCGATGCACAAGGTAAATTGTTAGAAGCCGCCGAAGAGCCCATGGCCTATTTGCATGGCGGCTACGAAAACACCTTGCCCAAAATTGAAGAAGCTTTGGATGGCCAAGAAAAGGGTTACCAAACCACCTTGGTTTTGTCGGCAGCCGATTCATTTGGTGAGCGCGACGAAAGCCTGCTGCAAACCATGCCCAAAAAAGATTTTCCACCTGGCGTGAAAGTGGGCGGTCAATTGCGCGGGCGCACGCCTGATGGCCGTGAAGCCATTTTCAATGTCGTCAAAATCAAAGGCGATACGGTCATGCTCGATGGCAATCACCCATGGGCTGGCCAAACTCTGCGATTCCAATTGAACGTGATTGACGTGCGCGCGGCCATTCAAGAAGAGATTGAACACCGTCACGTCCATGGTGCGCATGGACACCACCATTGATTGAATGCTTCGCATGAAAAAAGCCTGCTGATGCAGGCTTTTTTTCAGGCTTGTGTTTCGCTGCCGGGTGATGGCAGGTCAAAGCAATCTTTGACACTGAAATAGACCGATGTGAAAAACATGGCGGCCATGAGCAAAGCCCCAGGCATTAGGACAGCGCCCGATAGATCGTTGCCCCCTAAGGCACTGCTCACCATCAAGATGACGGTTGCACCTGCCACGAAAACCACAATCCATGCCAACAGGTAAACGGCAAATGCACCCAAGTTGCGCCAGCAGGCAACAGCACTGAAGAACATGCTTTTAACCGGCGGAACGCCGTGCCAATGCACCAGGGCAGGGGCGTGCCAAAACATCATGGACAAAGGGATGTAGAGCACGGTGGCCAACCACATGGCCATTTGAAAATCAGAAGCATTGACAACTTCAGGTGTGATGGGTGAATTGGCCAAATAGACCTTGGCAAAACCACCGCCATCGACCATGGCCGAAATGAGCATCACCGCTAAAAAGCTTGCTGCATAAAGCAGCCCCAAAATGAGCATGGCCTTGAGTCGTTGTTGACCTGCGCGAAAGGCGATCATGAGCACCATGGGCATGGGGAATTTGCCAGAGGCTGCTTGCTCGGTGGCCACCATCAGACCCAATGTGGCAGCTGGCAGGATGACCAAGGCCAGGGCAGCGCCAATGACCGGAATCATGGACAGCACAGAGACCCAAGCCATGAACAAAAAGAACAAGCCGGTGAAGGCCAAGGGCTGACGCCAAAAAGTGCGAATGCCTTGTTGAACCCAAGCCAAGCCTTGTTTGGCTGGAACGATGTGAAGCTTCATGCCCAGAGCTTAAGCGGTGATGCCAAACGGGCACGCAATACCCGTTCGAAATGGGTGGGATCATGCGGTTTGAGCATGGCGGCATCGCGGGGCAAATGGAAATCCCAGAGGCGCGAAATCCAGAAACGCAGAGCGCCCGCGCGGAGCATGGCGGGAAGCAACTGTCGCTCTGCGGCCCGCAAAGGGCGCACCGCTTGGTAGGCATTCAACATGGCTTGTGCGCACTCGGCATGATGCTCGCCGGTGGGCAAGTCGATGCACCAATCGTTCAGGCACACCGACAAATCAAACAGCCAAGTGTCTACGCCCGCAAAATAGAAATCAAAAAAACCGGTGAGCTTCTCGCCCTCAAACATCACGTTGTCGCGAAACAGATCGGCATGCACAGGGCCTTTGGGCAAAGCTTGGTAGGCCGCGCTCTGCGCGATGTGATTTTGATAGGCCAGCTCGCTTTGCAATAAGCCAGCTTGAGCCTCGTCCAAATACGGTAAGACCACTGGCACCGTTTCATTCCACCAAGTCAAACCTCGCAGGTTGGGTTGGCTACGGTTGTAATCTTCGCCTGCCAAGTGCATGCGGGCCAGCATGTCGCCGACGGCAGCGCAATGAATGGCTTCGGGCGCCAACTGACTTTTGCCTTCCAAGCGATTGACCACCGCGGCAGGCTTGTCGCAGACGGTGTGCAAAATGTCGCCATCTCGGTTGGCTGCAGGATTGGGCACAGGGATGCCTTTTTCGGCCAGGTGTTTCATCAGAAACAAATAGAAGGGCAGCTGCGCGTGGTTGAGGCGCTCGAACAGCGTCAAAACGTATTCGCCCAAATCAGTGGAGGCGAAGTAATTGGTGTTCTCGATGCCCCCTTCAATGCCCCTTAATTCGGTCAATGTGCCCAAACCAAGTTGGGACACAAGCTCGGCGGCTTGTTCTTCTGTAACGGGCGTAAAAACAGCCATGGCTTATGGGTGGGTCAAAAGGGTGAAAAAGGGGCCCGAAGGCATTGCGAAACGCATGCGCAGATTGTAGGGGCTGTTGACCCCAAATTTGACCCCAAATGCCTCAGCAAAACCCACCGAGGACAGGCACAATTGGGGCATGAGCGACAAGAAAACCCTGCTGTTGGTCGATGGCTCCAGCTATCTGTACCGTGCCTTCCATGCCATGCCCGATTTGCGAGCAGTTCCCGGCGACCCTGCCAGTCCTGCCACCGGCGCCATACGCGGCATGATCAACATGATGGAGCGTTTGCGCAAAGACATTCCTGCCGAGTATGCGGTGTGCGTGTTCGATGCCAAGGGCCCCACCTTTCGCGACGAAATCTATCCTGAGTACAAGCAAAATCGCAGCCCCATGCCCGACGATTTGCGCTCGCAAATTGAACCCATCCATGAATTGGTTCGATTGATGGGTTGGAAAGTGCTGGATGTACCGGGCGTTGAAGCCGATGACGTGATTGGTACTTTGGCCGCTGTGGGTTCAGCGCACGGCATCGAAGTGATTGTGTCCAGCGGTGACAAAGACTTGGCCCAGTTGGTCAACGAGCACATCACCATCATCGACACCATGAACGGCAAGCGCCGAGACCTGGCTGGGGTGCAAGAAGAGTTTGGTGTGCCTGCCAGCCTGATGCTGGACTATCAAATTTTGGTAGGCGACACCGTGGACAACGTGCCGGGTGTGCAAAAGGTGGGTCCTAAAACCGCCGCCAAATTGTTGCTGGAATACGGTTCGCTAGACAACTTGATGGCGCATGCCGATGAAGTGAAGGGTGTGGTGGGTGAGAACCTGCGCAAGGCCGTCGATTGGTTGCCGACAGGTCGTCAGCTTCTGAAAATTCGCACCGATTGCGATTTGAACGGCTACGTACCCGAATTACCATCGCTTGAAACCATTCGCTTGGGGCAGCCTGATGAAGCGAACCTGTTGGCCTTCTACGAAAAATTTGGTTTCAAAGGCTTGGTCAGAAGCCGAGGTGCAGGCGCACCTGAATCCTCCTCAGGCAAACCTGCCAAGCCAGCCTTTGTGCCGCAAGACGATCTGTTCGCAGAGCCCGAACCCGTGGTCACGGTGACGGGTGACAAACAGTACGAAACTATTTTGACTTGGGACCAATTCAACGCATGGCTCCCGAAGTTAGAGGCGGCAGATGTGGTGGCCATTGACACGGAAACCACGTCCCTAGATGCCATGCGTGCAGACTTGGTGGGCATCAGTTGGAGCGTGAAGCCTGGCGAAGCTGCGTACTTGCCC
>CANGCI010000098.1 GCA_947451995.1 Comamonadaceae bacterium
ATTCAAGAAAGAAATGGAAGGCTTGGCCCGTTTGCAAAAAGAGCGTCAAGCAGCAGAAAATGCAGCCGCCGCCAAAGCCGCCGCCAACGTCAACTCTGCCAACGCTGCGGCACTGGCAGAAGCCAAGAAAAAGGAACGCATGGTGCAGTATCCACGCGTTCAACAAGAAGCGACACCTGCAGGCGCCAGTGGGGTTCTCAGTACCAAGCCTTGAATGGCTTGCGCTTCACACCAACCGCTTGAGTCACATCAAGCGGTTTTTTTATCGTCTTCGTTGCCTGCAACGGGCAAGGTGCCTTGACGCAAGTCGTACTTGTTGAGTTTTTCAATCAGGGTGGTGCGCTGCAAGTTCAGCAAACGCGCGGTTTGCGACACATTGCCATCGGTGCGATTGAGTGCTTGCACAATCAAGTCGCGCTCGATGTCTGCCAAGCGGTCTTTCAAGGAAAGCCCCTCGGGCGGCAAACTGGGCAAGCCCTGCGCCAGCATGATGATGTCTTCCACCTCGTTGTGCATGTCCATGGCCAAGGGCGGCGCAGGATTGGCAAAGGGGTTCATCACTTCGGCATTGGCACTTTGGTGCAATTCTTTGGAACTTAGGGGCGCCACAATTTCCAAGGAATCGACAATGGGGGTGCTCACACGTTCGGCTTGCAAAGTGCGCAAACCTTTGGGCAACAAGGACGAAGGCACCGACGCCAAGCTGAGCAACTGACCACTGAACAAGGTATTGAACCGGTCCACCAAGTTGGACAACTCGCGCACATTGCCTGGCCACGCGTAGTCCTTCAAAGCCTCAATGAAATCCGACGTAAAGGTAATGGGCGTCTGGCCTTTGGTGGCAAAGAGTTCTGCGAAATGCGCCAGCAAGGCCGGCACATCTTGCGCTCTTTGACGCAAAGCGGGCGTGTTCAAGGGCAACACGTTCAGGCGGTAATACAAGTCTTCCCGAAACCGCCCGGCCTCAATTTCGGCTTCCAAGTCGCGGTGGGTGGCAGCGACCACGCGCACATCCACTTCCACAGATTTCAAACCACCCACCGGATCGACGGTGCGTTCTTGCAAGACGCGAAGCAGTTTGACCTGCATGTCCAAAGACAGATCGCCAATCTCGTCTAGAAAGATGGTGCCGCCATGGGCCAACTCAAAACGGCCAATGCGATCGGCCATGGCGCCGGTGAAAGCGCCTTTGCGGTGGCCAAACAATTCGCTTTCGAGCAAATCTTTGGGGATGGCTGCGCAATTGATGGGTACAAAATTTCCGCCACTTCGGTCGGACTGGTCGTGCAAAGCACGGGCCACCAACTCCTTGCCTGTGCCACTTTCGCCGGTAATGAGCACGGTGGCGGTGGACGAAGCCACCCGTTCGATCAAATGTCGAATGGCCTCAGCGCCAGCACTGGCGCCAATAAAAGCTTTGGAAAGACTTTTTTTAGCCATGGAATGGAAAGCTTGGGGTGTGGAATTGCAACAAGACACTACTGTATTGCAATTTGGCGCTCAAAACACAAAAATGTCGGGAAACCGTCAATCCCCTTCGCGTTTTCACAACAAGTGGCAAAACCGACCCTCAAGCTTCTCAAGTTGATGCCGAATCAGAGGGTGAAGGACTTCAAGTCCCCCCTCTCACAAGGAACTGAACATGAAACGCATGACCACCGCCAGCTTGACCCTCTGCCTCGCATTGGGCGTCACCGCCCTGACAGGCTGCAAGTCCATCAATCTGGCCATGCCCACCTCATCGGCCAAAGATGCCAACACAGCCATGTCCGCACCTTTGGTTGAAAAACGGGAAACCATCACAGGCACAGGCTACGCCGTGGTTGCCGTTCAAAACCACAAGAACCCCGCGCAGCAGCGTTTGATGGCCATTCGTGCCTCTAAATTAGACGCCTATCGCAACTTGACCGAGCAGGTTTACGGCCAACAACTGGACGCTACGTCCACCGTGGCCGACATGGTCGTCACCAACGACACCTTCCGTGCCAAAGTTGAAGGCGTGATCTACGGTGCCCGTTTGGTCAGCATCACCCCTGTGGGCGAAGACACCTACGAAACCACCTTGTCCCTCGACCGTGATGTTGTGCAAGATTTGCGCATCATGTTCATGGGCCAAATGGCTGCACGAGGCCGTTGATCATGCGCACGCTTGCAAAACCTCAACACGCATTCGCGCTGGCCCTGGTGGCTGGCTTGATGGGTTCGCAAGCCCATGCGCAAAATTACAACGTCAACAAATCGGTGCCTGCTGCACAAGCACCTTTGACAGCGCAAGAGCGCTTGGACGCCATTCGCCAAAGTTTGATCGATGCTTCCTTGCAAACGCCCACCCGTGTTTCAACCACCACGTGGGTTGACCCGCAAGGCAGTTTGCGTGAGAACAGCCGTTTTCAAAACAACATGGACGTCCGCGGTGTTCGCGTTGCAGGTTTTGAGCGCGATGAAACTGGCCAAGCCAAAGCGCGTTTGCAATTCCCAAACAACTCCAACAGCGCTGCTGCCGACAAAAATGGCGACAGCGCCGTCACTGAAACCGGCTTCAAAGGCGCGGTTCAGAAGTTCAGCAAACTGATGGCCAAAGCGAGCACTTTCGTCAAAGAAAAGTCGCTGCAAGATGCCGCCGTAGATGAACAAGCTTGTACCCCCAAGATGAGTGCGCACATGAATCACGTCATCGACTTTGGCATGGACATCGACCCTGGTGCCAATCGCGTATTGCTGCAGGCACTGCTGCCGATGTTGCAGACACAATGGGTTCAAAGCAGCAGCGCCGAAGGCAATGCACGCGCTTGGCGTGCGGTCAACAGTTTGCCAGCGGCTTCCATGTCTCACAACATGACGACCTATGAGCGTGCACTGATTGGCAATCGTCCTGCCGTTTTGCCTTGGCAAGCTTTGCTCAAAATTCGCACAGTGGCGTTGCCTGCAACAGGACTTGAAGGATTGATGGGCCAGACCGGCAACAGTCTCACACTGAATTTGGAATTCCAATTGACCAGCAACGAAGCTCAAGTTGAAAAATACGAAGAGAGCGTGAGCTTGCAGTTGGAAGTGGACCGTCCTGCTTGGTCGGCTCCCCGCTTGACGCAAGCCAGCTTGAACTTGGTACAACAGCAACTTCAAACTTGGCGCGCAGACGCCGAGCAATGGCTGAGCTGCCACGCCATCAACCCCGCGGTCACAGCCGTCAATGCACAGCAATTGCAAATCAATGCAGGCGCCTTAGCGGGTGTTCGCAAAGGCGATGAGTTGTTGGTGGCCAACCCTGCTCGCTTTCCTCAAGAGCTGATGAGCAAAGAAGGTGCGCCACAAACTCTGTTGGCTCACGTGCAATCGGTCACGCCTTACAACTCGCAACTGGTGGTGTTGGCAGGCCCTGCACAAGCAGTACAAGCCGATTGGCGCGCTTGGCCCACAGACACTTTGGTGAAAGAACCCAAAGTGGCCCCCACTGCACAGACGCCCTCTGCAACTGCCAAACGTTCTGTCAAAACTGCCGCTAACGCCAATGCCAGTTTTGTCATGAACCCCTATTGATTTGATTGAGCTTGCCATGACACCCTCTTCACGCCCAGCACCTTCCATCGCAGCCACCGTCATGCTTGGCTGGACGATGACAGCTTTGTCATGCTTGTGGATTGCACCTGCATCTGCAGCAGATGCGCCTGCAGAAGGCGCTGCGCCAGCCACTGCGGCTTACACCGTGAGCCAAAGCACGCCGGTTGATAAAGTGGTGCAAAAGGTTTATGCCAACAGCCCCTTGAACATTCAAGTCTTGCGTCAAGCTTTGGTCGATGCCAACCCCAAGGTCATCACCGGCAATCCCCAACAACGTGTCAAAGCTGGCACCGTGTTGACCATTCCAGATCATGGCCAAGTGGTGCGCAATGTCTTGACACCGCTTGCAGCCTCCGACACTTCAGAATCCGGCCCCGCAGCCCGCGACTATCCAGCTCGCAGGCAATGGGTCCGGTTCCCTTGATCTCTGGGGCCGAGGCGCTTGTTGCGCCCGGCCGCATTCATCCCATCTTTTTAGAAGGCAAGCTATTGCCTTTGCAGGGCAGTCCTGCAGCCGAATTGGGCTTGAAAGACGGGCAAGTGATTCAAGCAACTGTTAGCTCACAACACGGTCAGCCCATGTTGGTACTGCAAGGTCGCAACTTGCCACTGCCAGGCTTGCAGCCGTCCCAAGTGGGTGAGTCCATTTGGCTGCGCGCACAAGGCGGCACGCTGGTCCCCGTCAATGCACAACCTTTGGTCTCGCGCATTGCCAGCTTGCTGTACCGACCCAGCGTGAACACCGAGTTGTCGCAACTGTTTCAGCCTGGCACCTTGGATGAATTACTGAGCAAAGTTCAACGACCTGATTTGCAAGCGCAATGGCGTGGCATGCAACTGTCGATGGCGCAACTCACGCCAGGCGCCTTGCGTCAAGCCATGATGGGCGCCATGGGTGCTGAAATTTGGCTGGCCCGCGGCATGCAGCCGCCAGTACAAGACACCAAGCAACTCTTGCGCAAACTGATTGCAGAAATCAATGTGTCGGACAACGTCGATGAAGAATTGGATGGCGGTGTGATTGAAAAGCTCACCCAAGCCGTTGACGACATCGAAGCCAGTCAAGTGCAAGCCGTTCAAGCGCAAGCGCAACAAGAAGTGCTCTTCAGCATGACCTTGCCATTTGCCGATTCAAACCCAGTTGAGCTGACGGTTCGACGTGGGCCTAGGCAAGACGGTGAGCAGCCAGTGCTCACAGTCAATGTGCATTCCAAAACAGAAGAGTTGGGCCCTGTATGGCTTAAAACCCAACTGATGAATGCACAACAAATTGAGCTCACCATGTGGGCCGAAAACGAAACCGTGGTGGCACAAGCCCGCTCTCGTTCTTATTTGCTGGGCGACGAGTTGCGTGCAGCAGGCCTCACCATGGGCGCCTTCAGCGTGGTGCATGGCGCAAGGCCAAGTGAAGTCAGTGATTGGACACCTTCAGGTCGTGGCCTGGTGGTGGATGTGTCCGCATGAGCCGATACATGCGACAAGCTGTGGCCCTTGCCTATGGCAAGAATCCCGTCCCTGTGGTCACCGCCAAGGGTGACGACGATTTGGCGTGGCGCATGATCGATGAAGCACGCAAGCAAGGGGTGTTCATTTCGGAAGACCCCCAATTGCTGGCCCTCTTAAGCCGACTCGATGTCGACCAAGAAATTCCGCAAGAGCTTTACACCGCTGTGGCGGTGGTTTTGTCATGGGTGTATTGGCTCAAGGGCATGCGCCCTGGTGATGAAAATCAAACTTCTTGATAACCGCGGCCGCGACTAAAGCGGGCCACTTGACCTAAGCGGTCATAAACCTCCACAGGGCTGCCAGAATCGCCAGCGCGCAAACTGTGAAGGGCGCCTCGAATGGCGTCTAACTTGCGCTCAATCAACACCGCATTGCGCCGATGCAAGTCACGGCATTCAATGAGGCGTTCGCGCAGGGCATCCCACTCGGGAAGTTTTTGGAGGTCTTCTGCTGAAGGGCAAAGTTGCGCTAACTCTGCTAACAAATCATTTTTTCCAGGCTGCAATGATTCAAACCGGTCCAGGTCTTGGCTCTTCAGAGCTTCAAACTCCAAAGCCAACAGCTGGGCCAGCTGGTCTGAAACGATCAGTGCTCGCTCACTCACGAATCATTTGCTCAATGGCGTGGAAGCTTTCAGCAATTTTGCGAGGGTTCAATGGGTATTGACCGTCTTGGATTGCTTGCTTGATGGACTCCACCTTGGCACGGTCAAAGTCGGGCTCGGCCATGGCACGCGCGGCCACATTGGTCAATTGCAACTGATCTGCACCGGCCGATTTGGCGCTGGGCGCTGCAGGCATGGCGGGTTCGCTGGCGACACTGTCTTTCGAGCCGCCCTTGCGGTTGGCTTTGTCCAATGCGCTGCGCAACGACGCATCCGACTGGGCGCGTTGTCCATAATTTGAAATTGCATCGGTCATACCAGGCTCACTTTCTTGTATTCACATCAACCCACAAAAAGGGGGTTGGACATGCTCAGTATCGACAGGAGATTCTAGAACTTGAATCATTTTTTTGAAATATTTGGGGTTTGAAGGCCAAAAACAGCACTTTTTTGTCTTCTCAAAGCCCTTTTGCCGTGTTCAAACCGGTCACAACCCCAGAAACTTGCCGCCCAGACTCTGGGTTTTTGAGCTTCACCTGCTCGCCCAAGCGACCATCTTGCATGGCTTCCATGCGGATCGAGATCTGAAAATCAGACGGGTTGCCAATAGACAACATCACAGTCTGACCCTGTTTCACCATGACTGCGCGGCGAATGTCCGACACCCGCAATGGCTGTCCGGCCCCAATGTCACGGGTCAACTCTGCAAATTGCGCATCTTTCAGCGTACTCAGTACTTGTGTATCGGCATTTCCTGGGGAAGCTTGAACTTCTTCCAGCATGTCGGGCTGCAAAATGCTCCCCCGCTGAAGCAAGCGCTTGGCCACCACCATGGTTTTGAGGCTGGCACCCGTATTTTGGGAGGCGCCACCATTGGCAGAGCCTGCGACCACAGCAGGCAAATTGCTGCCTTGGGGCATGCTGACTTGTAAATAGAGTTGCCAAACAGGCTCTGGGCAACGAACCCTGAGGGTTTCTTTGGACGCAAAAGGATGGTCGATGTTCAAGGTTTTTTGACAGCCCTGTACTTTCAGCCGGCTGTCCAAGGGTGCAATCACCACTTCTTTAGGTATTACGCCATGGGTTTGCGCCATCCACTGGCGAACTTGCATGTTCATGGCCTCGGCCTCCGCACTGCCCGTTGCACTGAAGGGGGCAATGGGTGGCGTGCTGGTCTGCGCATTGGCAGGCCTGTTGGTCTGGGCCTGCAATGGCAGGCTTAGCGCAAAGAGCCAAAAAACCGTCAGGCACAGGATTTGCATCAAGCCTTGGGCAGGTGTAGATGTTTTGACACTTGGATTGAACATACCGGAGTTCATGCAATAAAGATGCCACCATCATGAGAATTGAGTCCAATTTACCCAACAACCTTGTGGGCAATAGCACACCCAGTGTGGTGGCTTTGTCACGTCCTGGCTTTTCTCAGGCTTTGGCGCAAACGCAATCGGCCAACGTCAAAGTGATTCAAGCCGGCGACACCCTGACCAGCATTGTTCGAGACCAAGCCCAAAAGCAAGGTGTCAAACTCAGCGCCTCCGAAGAATTCCGATGGACACAAGCTCTGGCCACTGACAGCGGCATCACCAACCCCAATGCCATTTTTCCCGGACAAAAGGTTCAACTTCAAAACATGTTGAGCCAGTGGCAATCAGGACAGACACAGCCCAATCAAGCAGCCGGCAGCGCGCCCAACACATCAAATACGGCCAGTGCCAGCGCGGCTCAGCCCCTCAGCACCGCGGCCGTACTGAACAAATCCAATGTGATCAATGCAGTGGCTCACCCGGTGTTAAGCCAAACCCTAGACCGCGCTGTGGCCCGCGGTTTCATTCCCAAGGTGGAAAAACAAGACGTTTACAACAAAGTCTTGCAAGTGGCCAACAAACACAAATTCTCGCCCGATGACTTTGCCCGCCTCACCCTCATGGAGAGTGATGGCATGAATCCCCAGGCCTCCAACACACGCTGCCACGGCATCATTCAGTTTTGCGATGGCCCCGATCGCGGCGCTGCCGAAGTGGGTTTTGGCAATGCACCCAAGTCCATCTTGGGCTTGAGCGTTTACCAGCAACTGCACTTGGTCGACACCTACTTTGACAAAGTGGGCCTGAAAAAAGAAGGCCCTGTGCCTTTGGATGAACTCTATCTGGCCGTGCTGCAGCCCGCAGCGCGGGGTGAAAAACGCCCCGAAGAGCCTTTGGGCATTCCAGGCAAACAAGCCAAGTACTTGTACGAAGGCCGCGACCCTCAAGCCCCCATGACCCGCAGCTCCATTGCGCAAGGCTTGATGCAAAACGCTGTCGATCGTTTGGGCTTTAAAAACTTCCGCAGCAATTCGGCGGCAGCTACGCCTGGCAACACCGTTGCCAACGCCATCAACAATGCCTTGAACCCCGCCAGCGCCAACGCCATGGACAACAACCCCAACTCGGCGGCTCGCATTCGTTTGCAAGTTCAAAAAGCGGCGGATTACGACGCCATCGAAGCCCCCAAAATTTGGTTGCGATAAGCAGCCACACCTCGGCTTTTCCATCAAAGCGGCAAGGGTTTGCCGCTTTACGACGTAAAAAGCATGGCACGGCTCTTGCAATCGAAGTCATTGCGAAGAACTTTAATTCTTCGGGCTGTCGGTTTACCGGCATTAAGAGTGACGCGAAGGAAGACACATCATGAACATGATTGACAACGCACTGGGAGTACACGCTCAGGCCTTGGGATTGCGCAGCAAGCGCATGGAAGTGCTCGCGCGCAACATTGCCAATGCCGACACC
>CANGCI010000099.1 GCA_947451995.1 Comamonadaceae bacterium
CAGGTCGCGGGCGATGTCGTTTTCTCTTTGTGTCAACTCGTTGGTTTTGGCCAAACTTTGCACCCATTTGCGCACGTCCGTCACGCTCATGCTGGCGATGTCGGTAATGGGCAAATGATGCGCTGTGAACTTCACATGGCGCGCCGTTTGATTCAAACGTGTGCCTTCACAGTGCGGACACACTTGCTCAATCAAGTCTTCAATTTCAGGTTCGGCAAAACTTTGCTCGCGGCCTTTTTGATCGTCGTCTCTGACGGAATCATCAAACACCTTACGTTGATCTTTGCTTAGCTTCACACCGGTGCCCACGCACTCTGGGCACCAACCGTGTTTGCTGTTGTAGCTGAACAAACGCGGATCGAGTTCGTTGTACGAGGTGCTGCATTCAGGGCAAGCTCTGAGTGTGGAGAACACATTCAGTTTGCCGATGTGGGCCGTGGCTTGGTTGGCTTCCATGGCTTCTTGCAGGCCATTCAAATCGCTCAACACATGCACCACGCCTTTGCCCAACTCCAAAGTTTTGGTCAGCGCTTCTCGCAGTTGCTTTTCTTGATCCGCACTGATTTTGAGACTG
The DNA here is from genome assembly GCA_947451995.1 of Comamonadaceae bacterium. Classification (GTDB taxonomy): domain Bacteria; phylum Pseudomonadota; class Gammaproteobacteria; order Burkholderiales; family Burkholderiaceae_C; genus Limnohabitans_A. The sequence continues at coordinate 575 of CANGCI010000099.1, forward strand.
GCCACGGGCAACTCAATGGTGTGCTCTTTGAAACGGTCAATGCGCGGAAAGTTTTGCGTGGGCAAGAAATTGCCATCGACGCGCAAATGTGTGTAGCCACGTGGACGTGCCCATTCGGCCAGCTCGGTGTAGACGCCTTTGCGGTTCATCACCAACGGCGCCAGCAAACCAATGTGCTGGCCTTTGAAGTTTTTCATCAATTGCGCGGCAATGCTGTCGGGCGTTTGTGGGGCCACGGCTGCGTTGTCGTGAATGCAATGTTGAGTGCCTAGCTTCACGTAGAGCAGTCGCAGGAAATGCCACACCTCGGTGGTGGTGCCCACCGTACTCTTACGGCCACCGCGTGACAGCCGCTGCTCAATGGCCACCGTGGGCGGAATGCCATACACCGCGTCCACTTCGGGTCGGCCTGCAGGCTGCACGATGCTGCGCGCGTAGGCGTTTAAACTTTCAAGGTAACGTCGTTGGCCTTCGTTGAACAGAATGTCAAAGGCCAAGGTGGATTTACCGGAACCGCTGACACCGGTGATCACGTTGAACTGACCACGCGGAATGTTGACGCTCAGGTTTTTGAGGTTGTGCTCTTTGGCGTTGACGATGCGGATGCTGTTGTCTTCTGCGTTTAGAACACGTGCATTAGAACTCTTACCCTCAAATTGACCGGCCAACTTGGTGGGTGATCGGGTTGCGCCGGGTAACGATTTCTTGTCAGAGTATGAGGCACCCGGCGTAACCCGGTCGCCCGCCAAGTTGGCAGCCTCGGCAACCTTTAGCACGCCTTCAAACTCTCCCATGGCCTCTGCATATTCACGCAAGGCTAAAGCTGTGTGGGACGTGGCATGGTTGCGCACATCTTCTGGCATACCTTCTGCCACCACATAGCCACCCGCGTCGCCGCCTTCGGGGCCGAGGTCAATCAGCCAATCACTGGCGCGGATCACATCCAAATTGTGCTCAATCACAATCAGCGAATGACCGCCTTCTAGCAACTTGCGCAATGCGCGCATCAGCTTGGCGATGTCGTCGAAGTGCAAACCTGTGGTGGGTTCATCGAACAAGAACAAGGTGCCTTTTTTGGCCAAGGCTTGTTTGGATGACGACGCCGTCTTGGCAGCACCTGCCAAGAACCCAGCCAACTTCAAACGCTGCGCCTCGCCGCCCGACAAGGTGGGCACGGGTTGGCCCAGCTTCACATATTCAAGACCCACATCCACGATGGGTTGCAAGGCGCGAATCACATCGCGGTCTTGCGCAAACAAGGCGGCCGCTTCGCTGACCGTGAGGTCCAGCACATCAGCCACATTCAAGTGACGTGCGCGCAAATCACCGATGGCTTGACGCTCAATGGTGATTTCCAAAATTTCGGGGCGATATCGTTTGCCATCGCAATCGGGGCAACGCAAATACACGTCACTCAAGAATTGCATTTCCACGTGTTCAAAGCCCGAGCCGCCGCAAGTGGGACAGCGACCATCGCCACTGTTGAAACTGAACTTGGACGCCGTGTAGCCGCGCTGCTTTGACAAAGGTGCGACCGCAAAAATTTCGCGCAGTGCATCCCATGCGCCCACATAACTCACGGGGTTGGAGCGCGCTGTTTTGCCGATGGGTGATTGGTCGACAAACACCACATCGCTTAAATGATCGGCACCCAGCAAGCGATCGTGTGCGCCTGGTGCATCGGTGCTCTTGCCAAAGTGTCTTAAGAGTGCGGGGGCTAAGACGTCTTGAATCAAACTGGATTTGCCAGAGCCGCTGACACCTGTCACACACACCAAACGCTGCAGCGGAAAATCAATCGACACGTTTTTGAGGTTGTGCTCTCTGGCGCCTTCCAAGATGAGGCGGGGCGTGTTATCGGTGACCAAGCGTTTGAAGCCCATGCCCACTTGTTTGCGGCCGCCCAAGTAGGCGCCAGTCAGAGTGTCGGCATTGCGCAAGTCGGCGGTGCTGCCGTCAAACACAATCTGACCGCCCTTCTCGCCGGGGCCTGGGCCCATGTCGATCATGCGATCGGCGGCTAGCATCACGGCGGGGTCGTGCTCGACCACCACCAGCGTGTTGCCGGCATCTCTGAGGCGGTGCATGGCTTGCGTGATGCGATTCATGTCGCGTGGGTGCAGGCCGATGCTGGGCTCGTCCAACACGAACAGCGTGTTGACGAGTGATGTGCCCAATGCGGTCGTGAGGTTGATGCGCTGCACTTCACCGCCGCTGAGGGTACGGCTTTGGCGGTCGAGTGTGAGGTACCCAATACCGACATCGCACAAGTACTTCAGGCGATTGGTAATTTCTTCGAGTAAGAGTTTGAGCGCTTGCGCTTCGCCGTCTTGGCTGTTTTCTTGAATGGCCGTGGCCGACATGCGATCGAAAAAGTTGCGCAGCTTGTCGATGGGCATGATCATGAGGTCATGCAGACTGAGGCCAGGCAAGGCTTCGAGTTGTTGGCGTGTCCACTTCACGCCTTTGGGCAAGAAACGTTTTTCTTTGGGCAAGGTGGCATCGGCATCTTCTGCACTGCCAATGCGCCACAACAGGCTGTCTGTTTTAAGACGTGCGCCGCCGCATGAACCGCACTCGGTGTAGCTGCGGTATTTGGACAAGAGCACGCGGATGTGCATCTTGTAGGCTTTGCTTTCGAGGTAGGCAAAGAAGCGGTGCACGCCGTACCACTGCTGATTCCATTTGCCGTTCCAGTTGGGCGAGCCTTCGATCACCCACTTTTGTTGTTCTGCGGTGAGCTTGAACCAAGGCGTATCGCGCGGAATGCCCGCCGCTTCTGCATGGCGCATCAGGTCATCTTGCGCTTCTTTCCATGCTGGCGTTTGGATCGTTTTGATCGCGCCAGCTCTGAGCGTGAGCTTGTCATTCGGAATGACCAAGCCCAGATCCACACCAATCACCCGACCAAATCCACGGCAAGTTTCGCAAGCCCCCACGGCCGAGTTGAACGAAAACATCGAAGGCAGTGGTTCGGGATAACGCAAGTCACTCTCGGGGCAATGCAAGCCCGCCGAGAAACGCCACATGCTGGATGAATTGGGGTCGGATCCAAATAAATTGGGGTCAGAGCCAGATTTCCTTTGGAAATCAGGATCCGACCCCAATTTATTTGGCTCTGACCCCAATTGAGGGTCTACCGCCAAAGAAGTGTCTTGCACCACATAAACATTTAACCGCCCACCCCGCTTCAGCGCCACCTCAATGGCCTCCACTACCCGCGCCTTCTCCGCATTCCCCAACCTAAACCTGTCCGCCACCACATCCAACACCTTGCGCGGCCCGGTAGGCGTTGCAACTTCCCGTTCAGCTTGCACCTTGGTAAATCCACTCGCCGACAACCACTGCTCAACTTGCTCCGCCGTGGTGTTGCCAGGCAACTCAACAGGAAACGTCAAAACCAATCGCGGATCGCCCGCAGCTTCGGCCCTTTTAACCAACTCTGCATAAATCGACTCAGGCGTATCGTGCTTCACTGGCCTTGCCGTGTCCCGATCATGCAAATGCCCCAATCGCGCGAACAAGAGCTTCAAGTGATCGTTCAACTCCGTCATCGTGCCCACTGTGGAGCGCGAACTTCTAACGGGATTGGTTTGGTCAATGGCAATGGCCGGTGGCACCCCTTCCACCTTGTCCACCGCCGGCTTGTCCATGCGGTCTAAAAACTGACGCGCATAAGCGCTGAAAGTCTCCACATAGCGACGCTGCCCCTCGGCATACAGCGTGTCAAACACCAAACTCGACTTACCCGACCCACTGGGCCCGGTGACCACGGTCAATTCCCCCGTGCGGATGTCCAAATCAATGTTTTTGAGGTTGTGCTGACGAGCACCGCGAATCTTGATAAAACCGTTGGACATAAGGGCAAGCTTTGTGGGTGGAGGCCCAATATTCTAGGCTTGCAAAGAAATTTAATTGGGGTCAGATCAACATTAATTAATGTTGATCTGACCCCAATTAAATTGCTCAGCCTATGACAGCTATTGTGGGTTGTGAGTTGGCAGGTAGGGCGCAAACTGAAGGTCAATCACATCAAAAGTAATAGATGGCCATTTCCATTTAATGCATCTACAATAAATGGAACTTCAATTAACGTGGGATCAGGAAAAAAGACGAAGCAATTACACAAAACACGGATTAGATTTTGTTGATGCAGGTGAAGTTCTCCAATCGTCCTATTGCCTCAACTTGCTTGTTCAAATAAGCAGAGAAGAACGCATCGTTTCCTTTGCCTATGTCTTGAACAAGCTTTGTGTTTTAACCTTAGTCCACACCTACCGCAATGACCAAATCAGAATCATCAGTTTCAGAAAAGCCAGTCAAAAAGAAGCAACTTTCTACTTCGAGTGGCTTGCAAGCGAAGGGCGTCAGTCGTGAAGAAATTTTGCGCGCTATAAAAGCTCAAAAGTCAGATGAGTTCTATGTTTGGGATGGTAAAGATGAGGACGACAAGCCTTTAAGTCACAAAGAAATGACCGATGGCCTTGTGGCCTACAAAAAAAGAGGCCGCCCGTTCAGTGTTTCGCCCAAGAAACAAATTGCCATTCGACTCGATCCAGAAGTTTTAGAAGCATTTCAGAAAAACGGCCCTGGCTGGCAAACAAGAATCAATGACGCATTGAAAGACTGGCTTCAGCGTCACTGAGAAGGATAAACGGGGTTAGATCAAAACAAGGGTTTTTGCCAAAAGATGGCAATGCCAGATTTTGCGGGAATCAATGAGACGGCGCCACCAGAGACTGGGTGGGTGAAATATTCAGCAGCAACATAGCCTAGGCCCGCACCGGCCAGGACATCTTTGGTGAAGTGTTTATCAGCCTTCACGCGGGCCAACCCAGTCAGGCCAGCAGCAACGTACAAATACGGCGATGCCTCAGAGGCGTAGCGTTTGTCAAAGAAGCGTGCTGCGGCAAAAGCAACGGCTGTTTGACCAGACGGGAAGCTGTCGTTGCCAGAGCCATCGGGGCGTTTTTCATGCACCAATGATTTGAGCGTTTCAACTGCTACAAAGGTGGTGCCCAGGGTATAGGTCAGCTCTTTGAAACCTTCTGTGTCACCTTTTGCGTATGCATTGCCAGCCGCAACCAGAGGCAAGCCAACAGCCAACGCGTTGGACACTCGCCCCCAAGATTGCGTATCCCCTGCCTTTGCAGCCAGGGCACATGTCGTCGCAATTACAAGTAACAGCGAGTCAATTAGTTTCATGGCTTGGCCGCAGGCGCAGCTGGTGCTGCAGCAGGCGCTGCGGGTGCTTCTGCTGGGGCAGCCGCTGCAGGTGCAGGTGCGTGCACAGCTTCAGAACCGTGCTTTTCACCGGTCATGTCGACGTTGTCGCCACCTTTAGAAATGACAAACAATGCGAGGCCAGCGAAGATGGCAAAGCCAACAGCAATTTTCCACATAAGTTTTCACCAATCAATATCGTTGTTCATGTTCAATTTTTTTAATTGGGGTCAGATCAACGTTAATTTAATCAATTGAAGTGGGAGAAAGCCCAAGGGGGCTGAACGATTTCTGGCACCCCAGATGAGGAAGCCCCCTTGGGCTTTCTCCCGCTTCGATTGGAAATTAACGTTGATCTGACCCCAATTAAAAAGCCCTCCACGGAGGGAGGGCTTGAATTTAGCACCGGGAAGGTCCCGGAAAGCTTACAAATTAGTCGTTGGCATAGATGTCAACGTCTTTGGTTTCCTTGATGAACAAGCCACCAATGACCACCGTCGCACCAGCGATGATGATGGGGTACCAGAGACCGTTGTACATGTCACCCGTTTGCGCCACGATCGCGAAAGCAGTTGTAGGCAACAGACCACCGAACCAACCGTTACCAATGTGATAAGGCAAGGACATGGACGTGTAACGAATGCGTGTTGGGAACATCTCCACCAACATGGCAGCGATAGGACCGTACACCATGGTCACCAAAATCACCAAGTAAGTCAGGATGGCAATCACTTTGACTTTGTCAAACTTGGCCATGTCGGCTTTGGCTGGGTAAGCAGCAGCTTTCAAAGCAGCATTCAAATTGGCACCCAACAAAGTAGCGCCCGCTGTTTTCTCGTTGCTCAAATCTTTGACAGACTTGTTTGCAGCTTCCAAAGCTTTCGCGTCTTGAGGCTGTGCCGCTGTGAGTTCAGCCACCTTGGCTTCGGCTTTGGCCTTAGCGGCCGCAATGTCTTCAGGCGTGTACTTCACGTTCACCACCGTCTCGCCAACCTTGATGGTGGCGGGTGTGCCGGCAGGTGCCACTTCATTGGAGTAGCTCACAGACGCATTGGCCAAACGTTGCTTGGCAATGTCGCAAGAAGACGTGAACTTCTTCGTGCCTGTGGGGTTGAACTGGAATGAGCACTCGGCTGGGTCAGCAGTCACAACCACTTTGGCATTGGCTTGCGCAGCAGCCAAATCTGGGTTGGCAGCAGCTGTCAAAGCTTTGAACACAGGGAAGTAGGTGACCACAGCCAACAAGCAACCGGCCAAGATGATGGGCTTGCGGCCAATCTTGTCGGACAAGGTACCGAACACCAAGAAGAAAGGTGTACCAATGATCAAAGACACCGCCACCATGATGTTGGCGGTTGCGCCGTCCACTTTCAAGGCTTGTGTCAAGAAAAACAAAGCGTAGAACTGGCCAGAGTACCAAACCACGGCTTGACCGGCTGTGAGGCCCACCAATGCCAAGATCACGATCTTCAAGTTTTTCCACTCACCGAAAGATTCGGTCAGCGGTGCTTTTGAGGTTTTACCTTCTGCCTTCATTTTGGCAAAAGCAGGTGACTCGTTCATGCTCAAACGGATGTAAACCGACACGGCCAACAACAGAATCGAGACGATGAACGGAATGCGCCAGCCCCACTCGGCGAAGGCTTCTTCACCGGTGTAGGTGCGTGCACCCAAAATCACCATCAAAGACAAGAACAAGCCCAATGTGGCGGTAGTCTGAATCCAAGAGGTGTAAGCACCGCGCTTGCCCATGGGCGCGTGCTCGGCCACGTAAGTTGCAGCACCACCGTACTCACCACCCAAAGCCAAACCTTGTAACAAGCGCAAGCAGATTAGGATGACGGGAGCGGCCACGCCAATGCTGGCGTAGTTAGGCAAGATACCCACGATGAACGTGGACAAGCCCATGATCAAGATGGTCACCAAGAAGGTGTACTTGCGACCAATCATGTCGCCCAAGCGGCCAAAGAAAATGGCGCCGAAAGGACGGACGATGAAACCGGCGGCAAAAGCCAGCAACGCGAAAATGAAGGCAGAACCTTCGTCTAGGCCGCTGAAGAATTGTTTCGCAATGATCGCTGCGAGTGAACCGTACAAGTAAAAGTCGTACCACTCGAACACGGTGCCGAGTGACGAAGCGAAGATCACCTTCTTTTCTTCGTCTGACATCGGACGTGGGGTTGTTGTAGCCATAGTAGCTGCCTCCAAAAAATAGCCTTCGACACGAAGGCTTGGGGGCGATTCTTGGGGGAAGCTCTGACCATCCTCTGACGCCAAACCAACGGTGGCTGACAGTTTGGGGTGAAACCCTTTGTTTTAGTTTCACATCGTGAGATTTGATGACATTCAAAGGGTAACTACTAGGAGTTGTTTGCACAGCTTCAGTAGCGCGCCGCTGGCAAGCAGTGACAAGGTCATGCGAAGATTGCCAAATGGAAACTGGCCATTTGAGTTCTGAAGTATTTGACAAGCGCGTTTCACGACTGCGTTGGTGCTTGTTGTGCCTGTGGGCCAGCGTCACGTTTTGCGTGGCGTTTTTTGCAC
>CANGCI010000100.1 GCA_947451995.1 Comamonadaceae bacterium
ATCTATGGCAAAACCGGTACCACCAACGATTCCATGGACGCTTGGTTTGCAGGCTACCACCGCAACTTGGCGGCTGTGGTCTGGATTGGTTACGACACGCCCCGCAAGTTGGGTGATCGCGAAACCGGTGGCGGCCTGAGCTTGCCCGTGTGGATCAGCTTCATGGAAACTGCCCTCAAAACACTGCCAGTGTCAGACGCCGTTGCGCCTGAGGGCGTTCTGCACATCAATGGCGAATGGTATTTTGAAGAATATGCCAAAGGCGGTGGCGTCACCAGCCTGGGCCTGGGCAATGACAAAGGCGGTGCGCTGCCTGAAGCAGACGAGCGCAAGAAAATCTTAGATTTGTTCCGCAACTGATCAGCGGCGAAGCCGCCGTTGGTCAGAAACTCAGGCGCACACCCGACTGCTCGGTCGCAAAACGCGAGAGGTTTTCAAAGAACTCGCCTTGGCCTTTGGTGTCTTGCCACTGGCCCTCTTTGAACTTGTAGTGGTAGCCACCCGACTTGGCGGCCAGCCACACTTCATGCAAGGGCTTTTGCAAATTCACAATGATTTGGCTGCGGTTGCTGAAGCTGATGGTGATCATGCCGCCCACCCGCTGGTTGTCGATGTCAGCATCGGTTTCGTCATTGATGCGATCGCAACTGCCCTCAATGCGTGACAAAAGGCGTTCAGCAGTATCCAGAAATTCGAGGTCGGTCATTACAATCCGTCACATGTTCAAAGTTTTGAGAATTTTAGTCATTGCCCAAACCCTTGGGGTTTGTGCGGTGGCTTTGAGCGCCTGTGGCCAAAAAGGTCCGCTGGTTCACCCCCAAGACCCCTTGGCGGCAGACCGCGCCACCCTGCTTCAAACTTTGATCCCTCAGACACCTTCCAAAACTGAACCATGACAGCCAACGCACTTCCCGGTCAACCTCACATTGCTTACCAAGGCGAGTCCTTGCACATGGAAGGCGTGGCCATGGCCGACGTGGCCGCCCAATTTGGCACCCCTGTGTTTGCCTATTCCAAAGCGTCCATGTTGTCTGCCTTGGCCGCATACCAGCGCGGTTTTGCGGGTCGCAAAGCGCAAATTTGCTATGCCATGAAAGCCAATTCCAACTTGGCCATCTTGCAAGTGTTTGCCCAAGCGGGTTGTGGCTTTGACATTGTCTCGGGCGGCGAATTGGCGCGCGTTTTGGCTGCTGGCGGTGAACCTGCCAAAATCATTTTCTCGGGCGTGGGCAAAACTCGCGATGAAATGAAGCAAGCTTTGCAAATTGGCATTGGCTGCTTCAACGTGGAAAGTGATGCAGAGCTTGAAGTTTTGAACGAGGTGGCCTTGTCGCTCAACACCCGGGCACCGGTTAGCCTTCGCGTCAATCCCAATGTCGACCCCAAAACACACCCTTACATTTCCACCGGTTTGAAGGGCAACAAGTTTGGTGTGGCGCACGAGCATGCGCTCCAAACCTATCAACGCGCTGCGGCCCTGCCTGGTTTGAAAGTGGTGGGCATTGACTGCCACATTGGCTCCCAAATTACCGAAGCCACGCCGTACCTCGATGCCATGGACCGCATCTTGGATTTGGTGGCCGAAGTAGAAGCTGCAGGCATTCCCATTCACCACATCGACTTTGGCGGTGGCTTGGGCATCAACTACAACGGCGATACACCGCCTGCCGCCGATCAACTGTGGCACCAGTTGTTGGCCAAGCTGGATGCACGCGGCTATGGCGATCGTCAGTTGATGATCGAGCCGGGTCGCTCCTTGGTGGGCAACGCTGGTGTCTGCTTAACCGACGTGGTGTTCATGAAACCCGGCGAGCAAAAAAACTTTTGCATCATTGACGCGGCCATGAACGATTTGCCGCGTCCTGCCATGTACCAAGCCTTCCACCACATCGTGCCCGTGTCACCTCGCGCCGGCGCGACCACCTTGGTGGACGTGGTGGGCCCTGTGTGCGAAAGCGGCGACTGGATTGGTCGTGACCGTGAATTGAATGTTCAAGCGGGCGACACCTTGGCCGTGTTGTCAGCGGGTGCCTACTGCATGAGCATGGCCAGCAACTACAACACCCGTGGCCGTGCGGCCGAAGTGTTGATCGATGGCAAGGCTGTGCATTTGATTCGCGAGCGCGAAACACCTCAAGACACTTTCCAAAGCGAACGCTTGGTGAAGTGAACCACGCGAAAGCCCAGAAGCACGCCTAAGATACCGGCGTAGAGCCAGACCTCATCGAAATTTCTTTTGGTGGCGCGCATCCAAAAGAAATGCAGAATGGCAAGCACCGCGATGCCATACACCGCACGGTGCAATTGCCGCCAACGCTTGGCACCCATGGCCTTCACCGCAGCATTGAACGAGGTTGCGGCCAAGGCGGTTAACAACAGCATGCCTGCCACACCCACCGCAATGAAGGGACGTTTGACGATGTCTTGGGCAATCTCATCCCATGCCCATGACATGTCCAGCAGGCTGTAACACAGCGCATGAATGCAGGCATAGAAAAAAGTCAGGAGCCCCAAGCTGCGTCTGAACAGCAGCCATTCTGGCCATTGCGTGATGATGCGCAAGGGCGTGATCAGCAGCGTGATGCACAAAAACCGCAACGTCAAATCACCACTGGCGCGAATCAAATACTCCGCCGGATTGGGGCCTAAGTTGTCGAAGTAGACACCGGCGCACAAGTAGGCAAACGGCACCAAGGACAACACGACCAGCACCCACTTGGCCAGGGGCTGGCGCAAGCGGTTTCTCAACATCAGAAGTTCTTGGCCAAGTCCATGCCGGCATACAGCGAAGCCACCTGCGCTTCGTAGCCATTGAACATGAGGGTCTTGCGTTTCTTGTCGAGCAAGCCCCCTTCGCCGATGCGGCGCTCGGAGGCTTGGCTCCAACGTGGATGGTCAACCTTGGGGTTGACGTTGGAATAGAAACCGTATTCTTGCGGCGCCGCTTTTTCCCAGGAGACCACGGGTTGCTTTTCAACGAAGCGAATTTTGACAATGCTCTTGCCACTTTTGAAGCCGTATTTCCATGGCACCACCAAACGCACAGGCGCGCCATTTTGTTTGGGCAAGACTTCACCGTACATGCCAAAGGTGAGCAGCGTTAAGGGGTGCATGGCTTCGTCCATGCGCAGGCCTTCTACATAGGGCCAGTCCAAATAACCACCGCGCAGGCCCGGCATGGTTTGCGGGTCGGCCTGCGTAATGAACTCGACATACTTGGCACTGGGCAAAGGCTCGACACGGCGAATCAAATCGGACAAGGAATACCCCATCCAAGGAATGACCATGGACCACCCCTCAACGCAGCGCAGGCGGTAAATGCGCTCTTGCATGGCGCCCCACTTCATGATGTCTTCCAAGTTGAAACGGGTGGGCTTTTTCACCAAACCTTCCACTTCAATCGACCAAGGTGAGGTTTTGAGCGTGTGCGCTTTGCGCGCGGGATCGGATTTGTCCGTGCCAAATTCATAAAAGTTGTTGTAGATGGTGGCGTCTTGTTGAGAGGTTAATTTCTCAACGGTCATGGCGCCTTGAATTTGCGACTGGGTGGCAGGCAAGGCCGCCAGCTTGGCTGCAACGCCACCGCCCTGCGCAAATGCTTCGCGCTGCGCCCAGCCAGACAAGCCCGCAGCAGCCGCACCAGCCGTCCATTGGCGCAGCAATTGGCGACGGGTGGCATAGGCCTCAGGCGAGGTGATTTCGCTGCTGAGCGGGTGAATGAATCCATCTTGATGGGTGCGAATGAGCATGGCGGACTTTCAATGTGTGAATGTCATTGGAAAACTTCAGGCATAACCCCGTGCAAGCAAGGGTTAAAGCACCTTCGAGGGCCCCTGTCACGGCCAAAAAAAATGGGCCCGAAAGGCCCATTTTGCAGGTTGACGGCTAACTGGCCGTCAAGCCTCTGTAATTAACGCAAACCCGCAATGTAGTCTGCCACCGCTTTGATTTCACGGTCGTTCATCTTGGCTGCAACTTGTGTCATTTGCACGCTGTTTTTGCGAATACCGTCGCGGAATTGCGTCAATTGACTGACCGTGTAGTCGGCGTGTTGGCCAGACAAACGGGGGTACTGAGCCGGCATGCCAGAACCGTTGGGACCGTGGCAACCTGCGCAGGCAGCGATTTGGCGATCGGCAATGCCACCGCGGTAAATCTTTTCACCCAAAGCAACTGTTTCTTTTTCTTTGGCAAAACCAGGCGATGCAGTCTTGCTGGCCACGAAGTACGCCACGTTGCGCATGTCTTCAGGGCTCAGTTGGGACGCAAAACCCATCATGACGGGGTTGGCACGCTTGCCTGATTTGAACTCTTGCAATTGCTTCAAGATGTACTCAGGGTGCTGCTGGGCCAACTTGGGGTTGGCAGGAATCATGGAATTGCCATCTGCCGAGTGACACGCTGCACAGACACCGGCCACAATGGCCTCGCCTTTGGCCAGATCTGGCTTGGCGGCTTTGGGGGCTGCTTCGTTGGCAACAGCAGAGCCAACCATCAAAACTGATGCGAAGGCGGCGAACAAAAATTTAGTCATTGACTTCATGGACGACATCCGAAATAGTGGGCGCTAAACCATGGGATTCTACAATGCCTGCTTGCGTCATTTCTGACGCCCTGAAAGTTTGACCCGAATGGCCACCAAAACCAGCCCCGTTTCCAACTCCAAAGCTGCTACTGCCAAGCTGCGGAAAACCCCTGCCAAAGTGGCCTCTGCCCCCGAAACGCCAGAAATCAAGGCCATCACCCCCATGGGTTGGATGCACACAGCCCGGTTTCTGACCACGGCCGCCGAACTGTTCCATTTGCCCGAACTCGATGTCCCTGAAATTGCCTTTGTGGGCCGCTCCAATGCGGGCAAATCAACCTGCATCAACACCTTAACCCAGCAAAAACAGCTGGCTTTTGCCTCCAAAAAGCCCGGTCGCACCCAGCACATCAACCTTTTTGCCCTGGGCAAACAAGGCGTGACCGACGCTGTTTTGGCCGATTTACCGGGCTATGGCTATGCGGCCGTCCCCAAGCAAGACAAGCTTCGCTGGCAAAAAGTGATGGCCAACTACCTGGTCACCCGCGAAAACCTCAAGGGCATCGTGCTCTTGTGCGACCCCCGCTTGGGCATGACCGAGTTGGACGAGGTGTTGCTGGAAGTTATCCGCCCCCGCGTCGAGGAAGGCCTGAACTTTTTAGTCTTGCTCACCAAATCGGACAAGCTAACCCGCTCTGAAGGCGCCAAAGCTTTGTCCATTGCCAAACTGCAAGCCGGTGGCGGTCAAGCCAAACTGTTTTCTGCACTCAAAAAACAAGGCGTGGAGGATTTGGCCCAACTGATGTGGGATTGGACACACACCGATGATTGAAAATTGGCAACAAGACCTGCCGCATGGCATTCAATTGAGTTGCCGCGCGGCAGGCGCCAAAGGTCAACCCGTGCTGATGTTTTTGCACGGATTTCCCGAAGCGGCGTTTGTGTGGGATGAGATGCTGCTGCATTTTTCCAAACCCGAAAACGGCGGCTATCGATGTGTTGCGCCCAATTTGCGCGGCTATGAAAAATCCAGTCAACCCAAGGATGTGGCGTCTTACCGCGCCAAATTCTTAGTGCAAGACATTGCAGCCCTCATTCAAATTGAAGCGGGTGCAGCGCCCTTGAAAGCCTTGGTGGCGCACGATTGGGGCGGCGGTGTGGCTTGGAACTTGGCCAACCAATTGCCGCAGTTGATGCACAAGTTGGTGATCATCAACTCACCGCATCCGGGCACCTTCTTGCGCGACTTGAAAAGCAATCCTGCGCAAATTGCGGCCAGCGAGTACATGAACTATTTCTGTGAGCCGCAAGCGGCTGCAGAACTCAGTGCCAATCAGTTTGAAGTGTTGTTTGGATTTTTAGCCAAAGGCGTCAAGCCCACTTGGCTCACGCCCGAAGTCAAAGCACACTACCGCGCCGCGTGGTCTTGCGGCCTGCAAGGCGGCCTCAACTATTACTGCGCCTCGCCCTTAAAGCCCAACAAACCTGGTGAGAACACGCTGCAAAATCTGGAATTGCCCAACAGCATGTTGCGCATCAACGTGCCCACTTTGTTGCTGTGGGGTTTGAAAGATGTGGCCTTGTTGCCCAGCCTGAATGAAGGCCTGGCCGAGTACATTCCCCAACTCACCTACGTGCCCATCGAAGAGGGCTCGCATTGGGTGGTGCATGAGCACCCCCACATCGTTCAGCGAGAAATCTCGGCCTTCTTGTAAACGGCCGGCGCGCCTTCGGGGCGCGTTTTAAATCGTTTGTGCACCCAGTAGTACTGGTCGGGTGTGCGCTCAATGACCTTGGCCAATTCATCGTTCATGCGCTGTGTGTCCGCTTGAACATCGGCCGTCGGAAAGTCTGACCACATCTCGGACACTTCCATCTCATAACCTTGCGGCGTCATGCGCGTCACCAAACTCATGACCGGTGCACGGCCCAGTCTGGCAAAGCGTGACAGTGAAGGCACGGTGGCCGCAGGCACGCCCATGAAAGACACAAAAACAGACTCTTCAGGCCCAAAGTCCATGTCGGGCGAGAGATGCAGCATCTCGCCGTGTCGCAAACCACTCATGATGTGCTTGACACCTTCGTGGCGGAAATAAGGTTTCACATTGCCCGTTCTTTGACGGCCTTGGTTGACCCACGCATCCATCACCTTGTTGTGTTGCGGCACAAAAATAAAGGCCACAGGCTTGCTGGCTTTAAAGGTCAAGGCCAAGCCACCTGCGTCCAGGCCGACAAAGTGCGGCGCAAACACAATCTTGGGGCCCTCTTGCGCCAGCTGCGCCATGGCCAAGTCTGAACCGACCCACTTCAAACGCTGTTCAACCAAGCGCAAAGGTGCGTGCCACAACCACGCACGATCGAGCAGGGATTGGGCAAACTGCACAAAATGCGCACGCGCCAAATGGTGAATCTCAGCGTCTGACTTGTGCGGAAAGCACAAACGCAAATTGATTTGCACAATGCGGCGCCGACTGGGGACCAACGCCCACAGCAACAAGCCCAACACATGACCCAAAACCCGCAAGGCAGGCAGTGGCCAGTGCGACAAAAAACGCATCAATGCAATGAACAGGGCGCTCATGCGTGCGGCTCCTGCCGTGGTTGTTTGTAACGAGCGTAGCCCCACAAATACTGTTCGGGACGCGTCAAAATCAAACGCTCCATGGCTTGGTTGATTTGCAGCACCACAGCGTCCACGTCGCCTGCCAAGTCATCTTGCAACACGCTGGCGTGGATGCGATAGCCGCGACCCCAAGACAAACGTTCACCCCAAATCAAAACCAACTTGGCGCCTGTTTGCAAGGTCAAGCGTGCGGCCAAGGTCATGGTGTAAGCAGGCTTGCCAAAGAAGGGCACCCATTGGCCCATGCCTTCGGGGGGCACTTGATCGGGCAGCAAACCCACCGATCGACCTGCGCGCAAAGCCTTGATCATTTGCCGGACACCCGCCAAGGTGGTGGGCGCTGTTTCAAGCCCGGGTCGGGCACGCGAAGCTTCCATGACTTGGGCCAAGCCCTTTTGGCGAGACGGGCGAAACAGCACCGTCAAGGGACCTTGCGCAGCACTGAATGCGTTGGCCACCGCCTGCGCAGAAATTTCAAAACAACCCAAGTGGGGGGTTAAAAACAACACGCCCTGCCCTTCGGCATAAGCGGCTTCAATGACTTGAAAGGCGCCCTCGGTCCATTCGACTTTGGGCTGACGCCCCATCCACAAACGCGGCAACTCGGTCGACATGCAACCGGCTTGGCCGACGGCCCCCAGCACTTGCCAGCCACTCAGGCCCGCCGTTTTGACATTGGCCAAAAACCGGCGCCTGTAAGTGGGCGACAACAGCCATGCCAGCCAGCCAATCACTTGACCGATCGCATGCAGTGCCCACAAAGGCCAATGGGCCAAAAATCGAAACCAAAAGATCATG
The DNA here is from genome assembly GCA_947451995.1 of Comamonadaceae bacterium. Lineage (GTDB taxonomy): Bacteria > Pseudomonadota > Gammaproteobacteria > Burkholderiales > Burkholderiaceae_C > Limnohabitans_A. The sequence continues at coordinate 7,947 of CANGCI010000100.1, forward strand.
TTGTATTTGGTAAACTACGCCGGTCGCTGAGTTAAACAGAGCAACTTGCAGGGCGACACACACCGTCTGATCAGCATGCACCGCATGCCTCGGATTGTGCCTTGTCTTCGGACACATCTGCTAAAGCGTTCGCCGAGGCACCAAAGCTCAGGTAGCGCAGATCAACATGCATGCCAAACTTTAGGAGAACCCTCATGGCGAATGACTATCTTTTCACCTCAGAATCCGTGTCCGAAGGCCACCCCGACAAGGTTGCCGATCAAATTTCCGACGCCATTCTCGACGCGATTTTTGAACAAGACCCCCGCAGCCGCGTGGCCGCCGAAACCCTGACCAACACCGGTTTGGTGGTTCTGGCCGGTGAAATCACCACCAACGC
>CANGCI010000101.1 GCA_947451995.1 Comamonadaceae bacterium
CGCGACTTTGCACTGCCCGCATTCAACACCACGGTGATCAAACGCATGCCATTGCGCACTGATGATGTGACCAAGCAAAAACCTGCTTCTTGTGTATGACCTGTCTTCAAGCCATCGACTGTGGGGTCGGTGTATAGCAATGCATTGCGATTGCCCTGCTTGATGCCGTTGTACTTGAACTCACGCTCTGCATAGATGGCGTAATAGTCTGCACTGTTGCGAATGATGGCGCGCGCCAAAATGGCCAAATCGCGTGCAGAAGATTTGTGCGCAGGATCAGGCAAACCTGTGGGGTTCACAAAGTTTGTTTTGGTCATGCCCAGCTTTTGCGCTTCGGCATTCATCAACTTGGCAAAGCCTTCTTCGGAGCCTGCCATGTGTTCGGCGATGGCCTTGGATGCGTCATTGCCGGATTGAACAATGATGCCGCGCAAGATATCGATCACCGTTGCCTGGCTGTTCAACGGCAAATACATGCACGACTCGGTGCTGGTGCCGCGGCACCAAGCGTTCTGACTAACAGAGACCAAATCGGTTGGCTTTAATTTGCCTGAACGCAAAGCTTGCTCGACGATGTAACTGGTCATCATCTTGGTGAGCGATGCGGGTGGCAGGGGCTCGTCCACATTGGCCGAAGCCAACAGCTCGCCAGAATCAAAGTCCATCAAGAGCCAAGCTTTGGCGGCGATAGCGGGCGCATTGGGTGCCAATGAATCCTGAGCTGCCAAAGGTGCTACGGCGTTAGCAGACGACTCTGATTTTTTGGAAGCTTCTGCTTTTTTGGTGGCCGCATGTTTCGCAGCATGCTGCTTGGCTGCGAAAGAGATGGGCGTGACGAACAAAGATGCCAATGCGATGGCACAAGCGATGGAAATTTTGGAAGATGTGTAGGTTTTCATGGCACTTTTAAAAACAGTGCGCCAATTGTCGCCGAAGTGGTTTCAAAAACACTGCGACACCCCCAACAAAAAAGCCCCTTGCGGGGCTTGTTGCAAAACCTCTTTGGAGGCTTTAGGTTGTGCTGGCGGAAACGGAGGGATTCGAACCCTCGATGAGGCTCTACACCCCATACTCCCTTAGCAGGGGAGCACCTTCGGCCACTCGGTCACGTTTCCAGCACTCGAAAATTATATCAGGCTTGGTCGAGGTCAAAAGCCTTGTGCAAGGCGCGAACGGCCAATTCCATGTATTTCTCGTCGATCACCACAGAAGTTTTAATTTCTGATGTGGAAATCATCTGAATGTTGATGCCCTCTTCACTCAAAGAACGGAACATCTTGCTGGCAATGCCCACGTGGCTGCGCATGCCAATGCCCACGATGGACACTTTGCAAATCTTGGCATCGCCGCTGACTTCGGTGGCGCCCAAAGCAGGCACCACTTTTTCTTTCAGCAAGTCCATGGTGCGCGCAAAGTCATTGCGGTGCACGGTGAAGCTGAAATCGGTCTTGCCGTCTTTGCTCAGGTTTTGAATGATCACGTCAACTTCAATGTTGGCATCGGCCACTGCACCCAAAATTTGATAGGCAATGCCTGGCTTGTCGGGCACGCCCAACACAGAAATTTTGGCTTCATCGCGGTTAAAGGCAATGCCGGAGACTACGGCTTGTTCCATTTTTTCGTCTTCCTCAAAAGTGATCAGGGTGCCAGATTTGGCTTCTTCATGGATGTCGATGTCCCAGGGTGTGAAGCTAGACAACACACGCATAGGCACTTTGTATTTACCGGCAAATTCAACTGAGCGAATTTGCAAAACCTTGGAGCCAAGCGACGCCATTTCCAGCATCTCTTCAAAGCTCACGGTGGTGAGGCGACGGGCCTCAGGCACTACACGGGGATCGGTGGTGTACACACCATCCACGTCGGTATAGATCAAGCACTCGTCGGCCTTCATGGCCGCAGCCACGGCCACCGCAGAGGTGTCAGAACCACCGCGGCCCAGCGTGGTGATGTTGCCATCAGGGTCCACGCCTTGGAAGCCGGTCACGATGACCACGCGGCCAGCGGCCAAATCTTGGCGAACGCGAACGTCGTCAATGGATTCGATGCGGGCTTTGGTGAATGCGCTGTTGGTTTTGATGGGCACTTGCCAGCCAGCGTAGCTGACCGACTGCATGCCTTCAGATTGCAAAGCAATGGCCAACAAAGCAGAAGAGGCTTGCTCGCCTGTTGAGGCCAGCATGTCGAGTTCGCGGTCGTAAGACGTGTTTGTTTTGGCGGGCGCCAATTCTTTGGCCAAGCCCAACAAGCGATTGGTTTCGCCGCTCATGGCGCTGGGCACCACCACCATTTGGTGGCCAGCCCGTGCCCATTTGGCGACGCGTTTGGCCACATTTCGAATGCGCTCTGTCGAGCCCATGGAAGTGCCGCCGTATTTGTGAACGATCAGTGCCATTTTTAAAAGTTATAAAAGGGAAATTTCAGCAAAACCCGACGATTGTACCCGGGAGAACCCTGATTTCGAGGGGTTCAAAGAGGCTAATCCTCAGCCGACCACACCAAAACAGCCTGGTCACGCCGTACAAAGCCCCGCCCCACCTTCAAATGCAATTGGTGCCCGCGCGTAGTGCAAGCCGAAATTTGAGACAGCAACTCGGCCAATTGCACAGTACTGGGCGTGGTTTGATGCGCCGCTTTCAGCCAATGCCGCAGCACCAAGGACTGCCTGGCCGAACTGAGGACCTGCAAAGCTTTGATGCTGGGAAAGCCGCCTTCCAAGACCCTTTGCAAGTCAGCCTCAGCCACCTCATCCAAAATTTCTTGCGCTTCCGCAGCATGGGCAGCACTTCGCGCGAAGGTGTCACGAAATTGAGGGAATGCACGGTCCAGTGCTGGCAGAAGTTGCGCACGAATGCGGTTGCGGGTGAACTGTTCGTCTTGGTTCGTGGGGTCTTCGACCCATGCCACTTGCGCATCAACAAGGTACTCACGCAACTTCGCACCTGGAACCTTCAACAAAGGGCGATGCCACTGCAAACCGCCTCGCGCCCACTGCGCAGGCATGCTGGCCAAACCGGGCAAGCCCGCGCCACGCGACAGCGCCAACAACAAAGTCTCCACCTGGTCATCGGCATGCTGCGCCAGCGCAACGTCCTTGACACCCTGCAAATCTGGATGCGAATGCACTGCCTCGCCAAGCGCCGCATACCGCGCTTTGCGCGCCGCATCCTCTGGGCTCTGCCCTGGCACATGTTGGGCGTTGACCTTGCATTGGACCAAGGGCACTTGCAATTGGTCGCACAATTGTTGGCAATGCTTTGCAAATTGGTCAGCAGCCTCTTGCAGGCCATGGTGAATGTGAACAGCCCTCACCTGCCCTGGCCATTTTTGAACACAGGCCAATAGCAAGGCGGTTGAATCGGCACCGCCGCTGAACGCAACGGCGATTGGCAAGGACGGCTGAAAACTGAGCGGCAACAAACCTGCGCCGCCTGCAGAATTATTTGCTGACTTTGGTGTCGGTGAAACGGCCATAGCTTTGCAAACGCTCGTAGCGGCGCTCGACCAATTCTTTGGGTTTCAAATCGGTCACTTGGCGCCATGCATCGCCCAAGGCGCGCTTGAGGAAAGCGGCCATTTGGGCGTGATCGCGGTGGGCGCCGCCCACGGGTTCGTTCACAATTTTGTCGACCAAATTGAGCGCCTTCAAACGATGGGCTGTGATGCCCAAAGCTTCTGCAGCTTCTTCAGCTTTTTCAGATGTTTTCCACAAAATGGAAGCACAGCCTTCAGGGCTGATCACGGAGTAAACCGCGTACTGCAACATGAGCACCGTATCGGCCACGGAAATGGCCAAAGCACCGCCCGAACCGCCTTCACCAATGATGGTGGTGATGATGGGCACCTCGAGTTGGGCCATTTCAAAAATGTTGCGGCCAATGGCTTCAGACTGGCTGCGCTCTTCGGCATCAATGCCGGGATAAGCACCTGGAGTGTCCACAAAAGTAAACACTGGCAATTTGAATTTTTCGGCCGTCTTCATGAGGCGCAAAGCTTTGCGGTAACCCTCAGGCTTGCTCATGCCAAAGTTGCGCAAGGTGCGCTCTTTGGTGTCGCGGCCTTTTTGATGGCCCAAGACCATGCAAGGTGAACCATTGAAACGGGCTAAGCCGCCCACAATCGACAAGTCGTCGGCAAAGTGACGGTCGCCGTGCATTTCCACAAAGTCTGTGAAAATTTCACGGATGTAATCCATGGTGTAAGGACGCTCCGGATGACGGGCAATTTTGGTAATTTGCCAAGGCGTCAGGTCCGAATAAATGTCTTTGGTCAGCTGGTGGCTCTTTTTGCTGAGCTGGTCAATTTCTTCCGAAATATCGACGGCTGATTCGCTTTGCACGTAGCGCAGTTCTTCAATTTTGCCTTCGAGTTCCGCCACGGGCTGCTCAAAGTCTAGGAATGTGCGTTTGGCCAAAATGGGCCTCCTTTATCGATCTCAATACTCAACCGGTAAGGGGTCAAGCGACCGCCAAATATACCAAGTTGCAACAGTACTGTAGGGTTGCCAGGCTTGGGCCACTTCGCGCGCATCGCTGCGGCTGACCGGTTCGCCTGAAAAATAGTTCTTGCTGATGCCGTTGATCAAGCCCACATCGTCGAGCGGCAAAACGTTGGGCCGCATGAGGTGGAAGATCAAAAACATCTCGGCCGTCCAGCGGCCAATGCCGCGAATGGCCACCAATTCGGCAATGATGGCTTCATCGTCCATGCTTTGCCATTCTTTGACGTGCACTGTTTTGCCGTGAAAGTGCAAGGCCAAGTCGACCAAGTACTCTACTTTGCGAGCCGACAAACCTGCCGCGCGCATGTCGTCCACTTTGAGTTTCAGTACACCTGCAGGTGTGATTTTTTTACTCAAAGCAGCGAATTTATTCCAAACCGATTGCGCTGCCTTGACAGATATTTGTTGTCCCACAATGCTGCGCGCCAGCGTGACAAACGCATCGCCGCGCGAGACCAAACACGCATCGCCAAACTGAGGAATCAGACGCTTCATCACCCTGTCTTTTTTAGACAGATGTGCGCAAGCAGCAGCCCAATAGGCTGGCGTCATCACCTCGTCGGCTTTGGTCATTGAGACGCTTCCCATGTGGTTCCTGTGGCAGAGTCTTTGAGCACAATGCCCTGCTCTAGCAACAGTTTGCGAATGCGATCGGCTTCGGCAAAATTCTTGGCCGCCTTGGCATCGGCCCTGGCTTGAATGTGCGCCTGAATGGCGGCCTCGTCCAGCCCTGCGCCAGATTGCAAATAGGCCACAGGATCGGATTGCAGCAAGCCCAAGATGCCGCCCAAGGCTTTCAACAAGCCAGCCTGTTCGGCAGACTTGCTGCGATTGACTTCACCCGCCAAATCGAACAACACAGCCACTGCTTCTGGCGTGCCAAAGTCTTCGTCCATGGCTGCTTTAAAGCGTGCGGCATAAGGATTGGCCCAATCAATTTGCACCTCGGCAGGAATGGCCGCTTGCAAAGCGGTGTATAGGCGCTTCAATCCACCACGGGCATCGTTCAAATGCACGTCGGAATAATTCAAGGGTGTGCGGTAGTGGCTGCGAACCAAGAAGAAACGCACTGTCTCCGCATCGAAGGCCTTGAGCACATCGCGAATGGTGAAAAAATTGCCCAAGCTCTTGGACATCTTCTCGTTGTCCACATTGATGAAGCCGTTGTGCATCCAAAACTTTGCAAATGGCTCGCCTGTGGCACCTTCGCTTTGGGCAATTTCGTTTTCGTGGTGCGGAAACTGCAGGTCAGCGCCGCCGCCATGGATGTCAAAGCTGTTGCCCAACATTTGGCAGGCCATGGCCGAGCACTCAATGTGCCAACCGGGTCGGCCCGGGCCAAACGCGCTGTCCCACTTCACGTCAGAAGGCTCTGTGGCTTTAGCACCCTTCCACAACACAAAGTCCAAGGGGTCGTCTTTGCCATCCAACACCGCAACACGTTCGCCAGCATGCAATTCGTCCAATGACTTGCCAGACAACTTGCCGTAGCCTGGAAACTTGCGAACGGCATAGTTCACGTCACCTTGGGGCGTGCGGTAGGCCAAGCCTTTTTCTTCCAAGGTCCCAATCATGCTGAGCATTTGGGGCACAAACTCTGTGGCACGGGGTTCGGCCGTGGGACGCGCAATGCCCAAAGCATCAAAGTCGGCGTGCATGGCCTCGATCATGCGGTCTGTGAGGGCGCGAATGGTTTCGCCGTTTTCAACCGCACGCTTGATGATCTTGTCGTCAATGTCGGTGATGTTGCGGATGTGCGTGACTTTGTAGCCACTGGCTTTGAGCCAGCGCTGAACCACATCAAAGGCCACATTGGAGCGCGCATGACCCACGTGGCACATGTCGTAAACGGTGATACCGCAAACGTACATGCGAACGTGGCCAGGCTCAAGAGGCGAAAAATCGGCGACGGCGCGGGAGAGCGTGTTGTAAATGCGCAAGCTCATGAATCACTGTTTTTGTTGTTCGGGTGCAAAAAGGGGCCGCAGCCCCATAGACATTGCTAGGTCAGCCTGAACGCAAGGCCTCCGTTACAATTTGCCCCAGTATAAGGCCCAAATAAGTCACTGACAAAGCTGGAAGACCCGCAGTCGGTGGCGCATTTTTACCCCCCAAAAGCTGCCCCATATGCCGATTCAAAGGGTTCTTGCCCGCGTTTTACCCCTCGTGCTCTGCTTTTTTTGCAGTTTGTCGTGGGCAGACGCCACCGCCGAGTTGGAAGAACTGATCCAAAACCAACAGTGGACCCAAGCCCAGCAGCGCCTGCAGTCCGCTGCGCAGCAAAACCCCAAAACAGCCGCATCGCCCCAATGGCGCATTCTGAACAGCCAAGTTCTGGCTGGGCAGGGTAAGCGCCAAGAAGCGATCGATGTGCTTCAAGCCCTGATTCAAGAGTTCCCCGAGCTGCCCGAGCCTTACAACAACTTAGGCGTTTTGCTGGCAGCCCAAGGCCAATTGGAAGAAGCCGTCACAGCCTTGCAAACAGCTGTTCAAGCCCGTCCCAATTACAAAGTAGCGCTTCAGAACCTGGGCGACTTGTACACCGCCCTGGCCCAGCAAGCCTACGGTCAAGCCAAGAATGCCGGCAATGGCAATGGGCTGCTGCCTTTGCCCAAGCCCGCTGCACAAACCACCACCACAACCAACACCCGCACTTTGCGGTAACACCATGAACTTCAGTCATTTGCGTCGTCAAAGTTTGCAGCTGGCCAGCACCTTGGCCATGGTCTTGGGGCTGGTCACACCGCTCCTCGGCCATGCCCAAGAAGCCCCCAAGCTCAAAATTGCCACCAACTTGGGCGACATCATGGTGGAGGTTTACCCCGACAAAGCACCCAAAACAGTGGCCAACTTTCTGCAATACGTCAAAGACAAGCACTACGACGGCACCATTTTTCACCGCGTCATTCCCAACTTCATGGTCCAAGGCGGCGGCTACGATGCGCAATACAAAGAGCGCAGCACCCGAGCCCCTGTTCAACATGAAGGCCGCCAAGCCTTGGCCGGCGGTTTGAAAAACCAAACAGGCTACTTGGCCATGGCGCGCACCAACGACCCTCACTCGGCCACAGCCCAGTTTTTCATCAATACGGTCGACAATGCATTCTTAGACCCAACGCCCATTCCGGACGGCGACCCTGTGAAGCGTTTTGAATACCGCGGTCAGGTCTATGAAAACGTGCCTCGCGAGAACTTGCTCAATGCCCTACAACTTTTCGGTTATACGGTTTTTGGCAAAGTCACCTCCGGCATGGATGTTGTGAATAAAATCAGAACAACCCCGACGGGCATGGGCGGACCTTTCAGAACAGACGTTCCCAAATCCCCTGTCACTATTCTTTCAATCACTTTGGTGCAATAACAACATGAGCAATCCTCAAGTCGAACTCCACATCGCCGGCAAAGGCGTCATCCTCATTGAACTCGACGCCGAAAAAGCGCCCTTGAGCACTGAGAACTTTTTGCACTACGTGAACAAAGGTCATTACGACAACACCATTTTTCACCGCGTCATTCCTAACTTCATGATTCAAGGCGGTGGCTTTGAACCCAACATGGAACAAAAGCATTCTGATGCAGCCATCCAAAATGAAGCCAACAATGGTTTGAAAAACAAGAAGTACACCTTGGCCATGGCGCGCACACAAGCGCCTCATTCAGCCACCGCCCAGTTTTTCATCAACACGGCCGACAATGAATTTTTGAACCACACCGCACCTTCCTTGCAAGGCTGGGGTTACGCCGTGTTTGGCCATGTTGTGTCGGGCACCGAGATTGTGGATGCCATCGAAGGCGTCAAAAC
>CANGCI010000102.1 GCA_947451995.1 Comamonadaceae bacterium
AACAATTTGAAAGCAAATGCAAGAGCCCAGCGCCAACACCCCCCTTCAGAGAGGGTGTTGGCAAGCTGTAAGGCATCAAGACAGATCGGGTTTTGGGGTTGTGGGTTTTGAAACCCACTGAACCGGCACTGCACGCTGCTGGGCAATCCGGCTGGCCACGTCGGTTCGATCTTTGACATCACCCGCCAGTTGACCGCAAGCCGCATCAATGTCATCGCCCCGCGTCTTTCGAACTGTGGTGACAAAACCTGCTTGGATGAGGACTTCAGCAAACTTGGCGACAGTGGCATCGTCTGACCGCAACAATCCAGATTCTTTGAAGGGATTGAAGGGAATCAAGTTGAATTTACAACGCAAACCCTGCGCGGCATGGCGTTTGATCAACTGCACCAATTCTTGTGCGTGTACAGGTTGATCGTTCACGCCCTTCAACATGCAATATTCAAACGTGATGAAATCGCGTGGTGCTTTGGCCAAATAAAGCGTGCACTCGGAAAGCAATTCATCCAAAGGATATTTGCGATTGAGAGGGACCAAATTGTCTCGCAGCACGTTGTTGGGAGCGTGCAAAGAAACGGCCAATGCCACAGGACAATCCTGAGACAAACGCGTCATCACGGGCACCACGCCCGAGGTCGAGACGGTGACGCGACGCCTTGACAAGCCATAGCCGTGATCGTCGAGCATGGCTTTCAGTGCGGGAACCAGGGCAGCATAATTTTGCAGAGGCTCGCCCATGCCCATCATGACCACATTGGAGATGACACGGTCGTATTGCTTCAGGTACTTGCGCAGAAAATGTTCGGCAAACCAAAGTTGCGCCAGTATTTCTGCAGTGGTGAGATTGCGGCTAAAGCCTTGATGTCCCGTTGAGCAAAACCGACAGCCTACCGCACACCCCGCTTGCGAAGAAACACACAAAGTACCACGGTCATCTTCAGGGATGAAAACGGTTTCGACAGCATCACCATTGCCCACATCAAACAACCATTTGATGGTGCCGTCTTTGGAAATTTGTTGGGAAAGAATAGGCAAAGCCGCCACATGGGCATGTACTTTGAGCTTTTCTCGGAGGGACTTGGCCAGGTCGGACATGTCGTCAAACTGGGACATGCCGCGCTGGTGAATCCAGCGAAAGAGTTGGGTGGCGCGAAAACGTTTTTCGCCCAGCCCTTCACAAAAAACGGCCAAGCCTTCAAGGTCAAAGTCAAGAAGGTTGGCCGTCATCGCGGAAGAATGAAGTTTCGACGCCGCTGGTAAAGGGCTGAAAAAACTCAGCAGCTATTAACGTGAGTAAACGTTCATGCCTGGGAAGAAGAAGCTGATTTCAACAGCAGCAGTTTCAGCGGCGTCAGAACCGTGAACGGCATTGGCATCGATGCTGTCAGCGAAGTCAGCGCGAATGGTGCCAGGAGCAGCCTTCTTAGGGTCTGTAGCGCCCATCAGGTCGCGGTTTTTCAAGATAGCCCCTTCGCCTTCCAAAGCCTGAATCATCACAGGACCGGAAATCATGAAGTCAACCAAATCTTTGAAAAAAGGACGCTCTTTGTGAACAGCGTAGAAGGCTTCAGCTTCACCGCGTGACAAATGGGCCATTTTGGCGGCGACAACTTTGAGGCCAGCAGCTTCGAAACGAGCGTAGATTTGACCGATGACGTTTTTAGCGACTGCGTCAGGCTTGATAATGGACAGTGTGCGTTCGATTGCCATGATGAGATTCCTCAAATTTATTTTAAAAATGGATCTTAAAAACTGTGTTTTTAAAGCGGGGTTGCACTAAAGCAAGCCCGCTATTCTAACCCGACCTAGGGGTTTCCCCATAGGTGAAAAGGATTTGTCAGCCAATGTGGGCGGACCTTTGAAAAGCCGCCATCAAAAAGCTTAACGGCTGCGTCCGCCATTGCGGCGCGGCCCCCTCGAGCGGCCGCCAGGTCCTTGTTCCTTGCGCTGTCGGCTGAAACTGTCAGCACCAATGTAGCCCACAGATGTCTTCATAGGATCTGGTTGTCCGCCTTGAGCTTGTCCACGTTTTTGGTCCCCTGTGCCTTGGCCAGGTTTTTTGGCGCCAAATGCACGATTGCGCGGATTTTGGGTTCGCCGACCCTCAGGACGTGCAGGTTTGGCCGGTGCGGCGTCCTCCATATCGCGCGCAGCACCCGCTTTGTTGGCGGCATGCGTTAGCGCACGAATGTCTGCTTCGTCCAGTTCCATGAAGGTGCTCCGGCGCAAGCCGTGAGGCAGGACCATGGCGCCGTAGCGAATGCGGATCAAGCGACTGACCGCATGTCCAACAGCCTCCATCATGCGGCGCACTTCTCGGTTGCGGCCTTCGGAAATGGTGACTCGGTACCAACAGTTGGAGCCTTCACCCCCGCCGTTTTCAATCGAGCCAAATTGGGCCATGCCGTCTTCCAACATGACACCGTCTAACAATTTTTGTTTTTCTTCGTTGCTCAGTGCACCCAAAACGCGAACGGCATATTCGCGCTCCAAACCAAAACGTGGATGCATCAAGCGGTTGGCCAACTCACCTGAATTGGTGAACAACAACAAACCTTCAGTGTTCAAGTCAAGGCGGCCGACAGACTGCCACTTTCCTTGCTGCAAACGAGGCAACTTGCGAAACACGGTGGGTCGGTTTTTAGGGTCATCGTGCGACACGATTTCACCCGCAGGCTTGTGATATGCAATGACCCGCGGTGGCGGCGGATCAATGCGGACACGAATGGGCCGTCCATTGACTTTGACCTGATCGCCAAACTGTATGCGTTGACCAATGTGCGCCGGCTCATTGTTCACAGAAATACGGCCCTCTAAGATCAACTGCTCCATCTCTAAGCGAGAACCTAAACCGGCTTGTGCCAAGACTTTGTGAAGCTTGGGCGACTCGGCTTGGGGCGCCAAGACACGCTTGGTTAAAAGAGGTGAAACAAGGCCTTCAGCCACTTGGTCAAAATGTCCAGACACCACGTCTTCAATGGCGATTGGCCGAAAGATGTCGTGATCCACATCCTGTGTGTGCGCTGCTGAATTGATCGTTTCAGAACTGTCTGACTCAGTGGGTGAATCCGGTGCCTCAGGCAATTCAGTCATGGGGTGGGCTTTCTGGCGCATCCGCAGATGGCGCATGGGTGTCGGTGGGATCAATGGCTTCAGCTTCGGCTGCGTCATGGCTGAGCGAAACCGTATCCACAACCGTATCTGCTGTCGTCTCAACTGCAACCAAGGCCTCATCCAAAGACAAGGAAGTTTGGGTACCGTCTTCGTCTGCTGGATTTAAAGTGGCCAACACAGCTGCTTGTCCTTCGACACTGCTCAACAAAGGCAATTGGTCCAAAGATGACAAGCCCAAATCGTCAAGGAATTGACGCGTGGTTGCATAGAGACCAGGCCGTCCAACAGACTCTCGGTGACCGATGACTTCAACCCATCCGCGATCTTCCAACTGCTTCAGGATTTGGGTGTTGATGGTGACACCGCGAATGTCTTCCATGTCGCCACGTGTCACTGGCTGTCTGTAGGCAATGATGGCCAGAGTTTCCATGACGGCGCGGGTGTACTTAGGGGGCTTCTCAGGATTGAGCCTGTCCAGATACATGCGAAGTTCGGGGCGACTTTGAAAGCGCCATCCGGTCGCAACTGAAACCAGTTCCAAGCCACGCTCGGCCCAGTCAAGTTGCAACTCTTCTAAAAGAATTTTAAGGGTGTCAGCGCCTAGAGCGTCTTCAAACAACACGCGCATGTCACGAACTGTGACAGGCTGGGTTGAGCAAAGCAACGCTGTTTCAAGGACACGCTTGGCCTGAGCCGTATTCATGGTGTCAGTCTTCCGGGATAAATGCGCATAGAGCGCGAACTGAAACGCACACGGTGTGAGGTTTTAAACCTACAAGGGCACAAGGCCACTCGGTGCGAGACATCAAAAGAATTCGAGCCATTCAGAAGAACCACTCGGGCCTGGAATCAGGTTTTTTCATTGTAACTGAGCGACCAAGCCTTCAGCAAATCTTGAAAATCAGGGGGCAAGGCAGACTGGAAACTCAGCTTTTCAGCAGTGATGGGGTGTTCAAAGGCCAGTTGCTCTGCATGCAAGGCCTGCCTTGGCATCAAGGACTCTGCGCTACCGCCATAAAGGCTGTCGCCGACCAAAGGCAATTTAAGAGAGGCCATGTGGACCCGAATTTGGTGCGTACGCCCCGTCTCCAAAATGCAACGCACCAAGACGCCCTGCTCACTTTGGGCCAGAACATGGAAATGGGTGGTGGCTGTTTTTCCCGAGTTTTTGGCCAAATCCACCACCGCCATGCGAAGGCGCTGCGCAGGATCGCGCCCGATGGGCAAATCCACAGTTTTTTGTTTAGAACCTGACCAAGCTTTGTCGCTGATGGCCAAGTACTGACGTTTCACCTCCCGTGCCGCTATTTTTTTAACCAAGGCATCCATGGCTTGGCGCGTCCTGGCCACCACCATCAGACCACTGGTGTCTTTGTCTAACCTGTGAACGATGCCCGCTCTGGGCAAATCCATCAATTGGGAATCAAGGCCCAAAAGCCCATTCATCAATGTCCCTGACCAATGCCCTGGCGCTGGATGAACCACCATGCCCACAGGCTTGTCAATGATCCGGAGGTGGGCATCTTCATAGACAACTATCAGATCCATTGGCTCTGGCTTGAAGGCCTGAGACTGGGGCGTGGCCCTGAGTTCGATGGTCCAAGCCTCGCCGGCTTTGACCTTCAGCGATGATTTCAGGGCGGGCTGGCCAGCACGGGTGACGGCACCATCCTCTAAAAGCTGCTGCAAATAACTTCTGGAAAACTCAGGCACAGCAGAAACCAACAGGCGGTCGATCCGCTGCCCATGGAAATCAGGGCCCACCACGATGTCGCGAATCTCGACTTGCGGCGTATGAGCACCCTGCTCCGCCAAGGCTTCGTCCACAAGATCATCAGTCTCGTCTAGATCTGAGGGGCTCGATATAATCAATTTGGTTTATTTCCAAGGTTGCCAGATGTTGAAGATCAGATTATCGGTGCTTGCGCTTACGCTTGTTGGCTTGGCCGCCACATTCCTGACAGGATGTTCAAGCACGCCTTCTGATCCCACGGCGGCTTGGGCCCCCGAAAAGATTTACAGCGAGGCCCGTGATGAGGTCAATGCCGGGGCTTGGGACCGCGCAGCCATGTTGTTCGATAAATTGGAAGGCCGCGCTGCAGGTACGCCATTGGCGCAGCAAGCTCAAATTGAAAAAGCTTATGCGCAATACCGCGCCACAGAAAAAGTGCAGGCCATTGCCACACTGGATCGGTTTCTCAAATTGCATCCCGCCAGCCCCGCCGTCGATTACGCCTTGTATCTCAAAGGCTTGGTTAATTTCAACGACAACTTGGGACTGTTCTCTTTCATTACCAAACAAGACTTGTCCGAGCGTGACCAAAAGGCTGCCAAAGATTCCTTTGAGTCTTTCAAAGAATTGATCACGCGCTTTCCTGATTCCAAATACAGCCCTGATGCACGCCAGCGAATGACCTACATCGTCAATTCACTGGCTTCCTACGAAGTTCATGTGGCGCGCTACTACTACAGCAAAGGTGCTTATGTGGCCGCCGTGAACCGTGCGCAATTGGCCATCACAGATTACCCGGGCGTTCCTGCCATCAAAGAAGCCTTGGAAATTTTGATCAAGTCTTATGACGCATTGGGAATGCAAAACCTCAAGGAAGATGCCCAACGTGTGTTGGACAAAAATTTCCCCACGCCTCCTACACCTGTGAATCAGAAGTCGGGATCGTGGTGGAAATTTTGGTAAGTTGAGTCAATGCCAATTCAAAATCTGCTTCGTTGCTGATTTTGCGCATGGGTGGCAAACAAGCCAACAGTCGTTTGCCATAGGACATGCCCGTCAGGCGGGGGTCACACACCACCAGTAAACCTGTGTCGGTTTCACTTCGAATTAAACGACCAGCGCCCTGCTTCAATGCCACTGCAGCCTCTGGCACGCTGTAATCTGAAAACGAGCTTTTCCCCATCAGTTCAAGGCGCTGTGAACGCGCCTCAACCAAAGGGTCGTTGGGCGGTGGAAACGGCAGTTTGTCAATGACCACCAATTGAAGTGCGTCTCCTGGCACATCAAAGCCTTCCCAAAAAGAGGCTGAAGCCACTAACACGCAGCCCAAGCCCCCTTGGCTGGCGCCCTCCCTGAATCGCTCCATCAAGCGTCGCTTAGGGCCTTGGCCTTGCACCAAAATTTCCAATTCACCACTGTGACCGAGCGATGCAGTAAGGGCTTCACCAATATTGCGCATGGCATTCAAGGTGGTGGTGAGGACCAAGGTGCGGCCGCCCAATTGTCTGGCGTATTTTTCGACCCAACTGGCCACGCTGCGCGTGTGGTTGAAATCGTTGGGTTTGGGCATGCCCTGCGGCACATAAAGTGCAGACATCAACTCATAATCAAACGGACTGGCCACTCGAAGCTTGCGCGCATCCCCAAGTCCGCAAGGCTCGGTGAACCAGCGCATTTGCGCATCTTCACCCAAAGTGGCAGACGTGAAGACCCATGCACGTTGCGCTTGAGTTGGTGAGGCTGCATCTTGCGTTTCTTCAAGGTTTGGAGCCTGCTCAACACGCTGAATCATGTGCGTCTGAACCGCCCGCGAAATGTCCAGTGGAGACTCGACCAAGCGCATCTGAGTACCGACCTCCACCCAGCGAACTGAACCTTCAGCACAAGGCGCTTGGAAATCTTGTAACAACTTCAATTGCAAACCAACCCGTTCATGCAAGCGCACAAAGTCGGGGGCCATTTCGCTGACAGTGTCTAAGGCTGCTTGTGCGGCATTGAAGGCCACCTCCAATTGCGCCATGGCTGTGAGCCAGTCTGCCGTTTCAATCTCATCGGGAATGGGCTCAGCCCATCGCAAGCGAGAGCCGGGTCTGGCGTGCTGAGCCGTCAGGCGCAGATCGCGAGTGGACTTTTCGAGCACACTGCAAATGAGATTCCAATCGACCAACCCTCTGGCCAATTGCACACCCGCACCCAAAATATCGCGTGTCAATTCCAGGAGTTGGCTGGTGCTGAGGTGCCTGCCTAAAAAATTGATGCCAATTTCGTTGAGTTGGTGTGCTTCGTCAAACACCACAGCTTGAACAGAAGGCAGCAGTTCAGCCATACCAGTTTCGCGAACATTCAAATCTGCAAAAAACAAATGGTGGTTGATGACCACCACGTCGGCTGCCATGGCTTCTTTGCGGGCAAGGTTCACATGGCAAGATTTGAATTGAGGGCACGGCGAACCCAAACAGTTATCTCGATTGGAGGTGACCAATGGAATAACAGGTGATCGATCGTCTAGGCCAGACAGTTCTGACAAATCGCCCGTGCGCGTGGACTGAGCCCACGTTTCAATTTTGCTGAGTGCATGCGCATGAACGCGCAAGGAGGCATCGCTGCTTTGCCGGGCCTGCGACAAGCGCTGTGTGCACAAATAACTGCCACGACCTTTGAGCAAGGCCACTCGGATGGGCAGGTTGAATGCATCAATCAGTCTGGGAATGTCGCGTGAAAACAGTTGATCCTGAAGTGCTTTGGTGGCCGTGGACACCAAGGCACGCTGACCACTTAATAGAACTGGTACCAAGTAAGCATAAGTTTTACCGACGCCGGTACCTGCTTCAACAACCAACTCGCCCCCTGCGGCGATGGTTTCAGCCACAGCCAAGGCCATCTCTGTTTGCCCTGCCCTCGGTTTGAATTGCGAATTGGCTTTCGCCAAAACGCCTGTTGGCGTGAAGGCACTGGCAACTGATTCAATGTAAGAAATCAATTAGCGCCTTTGCTGCTGGCCTTGTCCGACAGGCGTTGTTGACGGTCCAGTTCTTTCAACTCTCGCTCTTTGGCATTGAGTTGAATCTCGCGTTGATCCAAGGGCGCCAAGGCTTGGTATTTTTGGCGTCTGGCGAGCGCCAAGCAATCGTTCACCGCAAACTTTTGCCAGCAGGCTTTTGATGTGCTTTGAAATTGATCGAGAACTTGCTTTTTCTCTTGCTCAATGACAGCCCGCTGCGCTTGAATGTCACCAAGCTCTGGTGCTGTGACATTGATTGACTGTGCACACACAGCAACACCGCCAAACAAGGCCAGCATGCCAATCAGGTGACGCAGTGGAAATGTCAATCTCATGTGATGTGCGTATCGACGGTTCGGTGTTCCAGTGCCAAAAATTCAGAAGACTGCATTTCATGCAAGCGTGAAATGGTTCGCGGGAACTCGTGGGCCAAAGGTCCTTCGG
>CANGCI010000103.1 GCA_947451995.1 Comamonadaceae bacterium
GGGCATTGAAACGGCTGACGATGCCGCCGTTTACAAGCTGAACGACAGCCAAGCCCTGGTGGCCACCACCGACTTCTTCATGCCCATCGTCGACGACCCCTTTGAGTTTGGTCGAATTGCAGCCACCAACGCCATCTCCGATGTGTACGCCATGGGCGCACAACCGATCATGGCCTTGGCACTGGTTGGCATGCCCGTCAATGTGTTGCCACTGAGCGTGATTGGCCAAATTTTGGACGGCGGACAAAGCGTTTGCAGAGCAGCTGGCATTCCGATTGCTGGCGGACACACCATTGACTCAGTTGAACCTATTTATGGCTTGGTCGCTTTGGGCCTGGCCCACCCCGATCACATCAAGCGCAATGCCGATGCCAAAGTGGGTGATGTGCTGGTCTTGGGCAAACCGATTGGCGTGGGCATTTTGTCTGCCGCACTCAAAAAAGAAATGCTGCCAGACGAAGGCTACAAAGCCATGATCGACAACACCACAAAGCTCAATACAGCGGGCCCCGACCTGGCCAAACTCAAAGGCGTTCATGCCCTGACTGACATCACCGGCTTTGGCTTGGCAGGTCACTTGCTGGAAATGGCACGAGGCGCCAAATGCACCGTTCAACTGGACTGGGACAAAGTGCCTTTGTTGCCAGGCGTCAAAGCATTGGCTGCGCAAGGTTGCATCACAGGCGCATCAGGACGCAACTGGCAAGGTTATGGTGCTGAAGTGGCACTGCCGGACAACTTTGCAGCCATCGACCAAAGCTTGATCACCGACCCGCAAACCAGCGGTGGCTTGTTGGTCTCTTGCGCGCCGACTGAACTGGCCAACGTCATGGCCACATTCAAAGCGCATGGCTTTGATCATGCCGCGGTAATCGGTCAGATCTGCGCGCCAGAATCACATGCCTTGCGCGTCACACAGGCGGGTGCAGCGTGAGCGTGCATCCCGTCAGCGCGCAAGAAGCCATGTTGCGCATGGCCACACCCATTGGCACGCCCGGTGGTTACAGTGCCATCATTGATGCACGCACCGAAGATGAGTTTGCGCTTGACCATTTGCCGGGTGCCGTGAACTGGCCCTCACTGGACAACGAACAGCGCATCACGATTGGCACCTTGTACAAACAAGTCAACCCATTCGAAGCCAAGAAACGTGGCGCCGCATTGGTGGCTGCCAACATTGCAAAACACATTGAGCGCCATGTGATTGACCTGCCACGCGATTGGCAACCCTTGGTGTACTGCTGGCGCGGCGGCAAACGCAGTGGCTCTCTGGCGTTAATTTTGGGCCAAATTGGTTTCAAGGTGGCCATCATTGAAGGCGGCTACAAAGCATTTCGCAGCCAAGTGATAGAGGCCATCCCGCCCTTGGCGCAGCGGCTTCAGTGGCGCGTTATCTGCGGCCCAACGGGCGCTGGCAAAACACGCCTGTTGCACTGCTTGCGCGAGCAAGGTGCACAGGTTTTGGACTTAGAAGGTTTGGCAAATCACCGAAGTTCCGTTCTGGGCATCATTCCAGGACAAGCACAGCCCAGTCAAAAACACTTTGATACCTTGCTCTGGAACGAGCTTCGCCAATTTGACACACTCAAGCCTGTTTACATTGAATCTGAAAGCCGCAAAGTGGGCAATTTGGCGGTGCCAGAGTCTTTGATCTTGGCGATGCGCGCCAGTCCCTGCTACCAGTTGGAATTGCCCGAGCACGAGCGTGTGCAATTGTTGTTGGAAGACTATGACTTCTTTGTCAAAGACCCCGACTTGTTTTGCAAACGCCTAGATGCGCTGGTGGCCATTCGCGGCAAGCAGGTGGTGGACGAATGGCAACGCTTGATCCACTCAGGCGAGATCAATACGGTGGTGCGTGAACTCCTCACCACCCATTACGACCCAACCTACTTTGCCTCCATGAAACGCAACTTTGATCAAATCGACCAAGCCCAAGTCATCGCCGCGCCTGATCGTTCGCATCAAAGCATGACCGTCTTGGCCAAAGCTTTGGCCTTGACTTGAGTTCAAGCAAAAAAGCTTCCTCATGCACCGCTCTGCGTCTTTCATCATGTTGTACAAAGTCATTCTGAATTTGCTTTTGGCTGGGTTTTTATCAAACCTGAATTTTGCCTATGCACAGTATGAAAAAACACCCTGGACTGGCACCCCCAAACTACTGAGTGGCGCTTTCAAAGACAGCTCGGGCCAAGCTGTGACTGCAGAATCGCTGAAGGGCAAAAAGGTGGTCATGAACTTTTGGGCCACATGGTGTGCACCTTGCAAAGAAGAGCTGCCCACTTTGCAAGTGTTCTCTGATTTGCAAGATCCCAGCAAAACGGTCGTCCTCACGGTCAACGTGAAAGAGCCGCCTAGCCGTGCTTTGCGCTTCATGCAAAACAACCAAATCACCCTGCCCTTGATTCCCGATCCCCAAGGCGAATGGGCCAAACACTTTGGCGTCAAAGTCTTTCCCACCACCCTGCTGGTGGCACCGTCTGGGCAAATACAGTGGCGCATTGTGGGTGAAGTGGATTGGTCCGCTCAAACGCCGCAATCTTGGCTCGATAGCCTGCGATAATCAGAAGGTTGCGAAACGCTTTTGTGGCGCAATGACCTGCCTTCGGGGCATTGTCTGAAATTGCGCGACATGCTGTCGTGCAAGACACAGGCTCTTATGTGCCGACAGGTCTAACCTTCATTTCGGAGATCTCTTTATGACCCCCGCTCGTCGCTCCCTTCTTCAGGGCGCTGCGTCCCTTGGCGCACTCTCCTTGGCGCCTTGGTCCACAGCAACCGCACAAATCGCTTCACCCACCACAGCAGCTGCAGCTCGCACGTTCTCACCACAGCCTGGTGACTGGCGCACCTTTGAAGTCACCACCCGCGTGGACATTCCCAAAGCCAACGGCGTCACACGCGTTTGGTTGCCAGTGCCCAGTGTTAACTCACCTTGGCAAAAATCAGAAGCCAGTTCATTCACCAGCAACGGCATCACCCGCATGCGCAGCGATGGTTTGCAAGGTGTGCAATTTTTGTACGCCGAGTTTGCAGCCAACATCGACAAGCCTTACGTCGAAATCACCAGCCGGGTTCAAACGCAAAGCCGTGCACCGATTGCATCAGGCCAAGCAGCAGCCCCAGCTGAGGATGCCGCAACACTCAAGTACTTCACGCGCGCAACACACTTGTTGCCCACTGACGGCATTGTGAAAACAACAGCCCAAAAAGCCATTCAAGGTGCTAGCACCGATCTCGAAAAAGTTCGCGCCATTTACGATTGGGTGGTCGCCAATGCATGGCGCGAACCCAAAGTTCGGGGTTGTGGCGAAGGCGATATCAAAACCATGCTGGAAACAGGCAACTTGGGCGGCAAGTGTGCCGACATCAATGCGCTGTTTGTGGGCTTGTGCCGCTCTGTGGGAATTCCTGCACGCGATGTTTACGGCATTCGCTTGGTGCCCTCGGCCTTTGGTTACAAAGAACTCTCAGGCAATCCGGCCAGCCTCAAGGGCGCCCAGCACTGCCGCGCGGAAGCCTATGTCAAAGGACAGGGCTGGATGGCCATGGACCCTGCCGATGTGGCCAAGGTGATGCGACTTGAAACGGCCGAATGGCTCAAATCCACTGACCACCCCGTGGTCAAGCCTGTTTACAACACCTTGTTTGGTGGCTGGGAAGGCAACTGGATGGCCTACAACACGGCGCACGATTTGACATTGCCCCAAAGCAAAGGCGATCGCATTGGCTTCTTCATGTACCCCACTGCAGAAAATGACGAAGGTCGTTTTGACTCCTACGCACCTGATGATTTCAAGTACCAAATCACGGCCAAGGAAATCAAAGCTTAAGCTTTCATCAGTGTCTGCTTGAGGCATCCCTACAAAAAGCGCGTTCTAGCATTTGCAGAACGCGCTTTTTTCAATCGGGCTTGATGTTGGCGCGTGCCACCACATCTTTCCAAAGCACTTGTTGCTGCGCAATGAAGGCTGCAAATTCAGACGATGGTCCGCCGCCCACGACCGCATCTTCGCTGGCAAACCGATCTGTGATGACGGGGCTCTTGAGGGCGCGTGCACATTCCTCTTGAATCTTTTTCACCAGATCAGCCGGTGTGCTGGCGGGCGCCAAGATGCCATACCACTGCACTGACTCAAAGCCTTTGTAACCTGACTCCGCCACCGTGGGCACATCAGGCAAAGATGGCAAACGTTTGGGGGTTCCCGTGGCAATGGCGCGCAAGCGGCCGTTGCGGATGTACTGCAGCAATGCAGGGGTGCCGGCTGAAAAGGCCTGTGTTCGACCGGCCAACAAATCCGTTAATGCGGGCCCCGTGCCACGATAAGGAATGTGCGTCATGTACATGCCTGTGGCCAATTTCAAATATTCCATGGCCAAATGACCTGCACTGGCATTGCCTGCTGAACCGTAATTGAGTTTGCCTGGATTGCGTTTGACGTAAGCCACAAACTCCGTGAAGTTTTTGGCCGGCACATCGGGATGAATCACAAACAAGCTTGGCACTTTGGCCAGCAAAGTGACAGGTACAAAATCTTTGTTGACGTCGTAGCCCGTGTTTTGAAAAATCAAAGGGTTCACAGCCATGGAGCCAACGTGGCCCATGATCAAGGTGTGGCCATCCCCTGCCGACCTGGCCACTTCTTGCATGGCGGGCACACCGCCACCGCCGGCCTTGTTTTCAATGACCACGGGGTATGGCAAGAATTTGGTCATCTCATTGGCGGTGGTGCGGGACACGATGTCGGAGGTGCCGCCGGGCACAAAAGGCACAATGAAACGCACAGGCTTTTGAGGCCAGTTGACGTTGCCAGCAGTTTGTGCCATTGCTTCTTGAAAGCTGGCGACGGCGCTTGCAGAAATGGCACCCAAGCCAACCTGCTTCAGTACATCGCGTCGCGATAAATTCAAGTCCATCATGTTCAATGTCCAATCTTGAGTGCAATTAAAAAACGCGAGACCATGTTGTAGGCTGCAATGGTGGCCACCAAATCGATTTGACCTTGCGCATCAAAATGCTGGCGAACTTCGTTGTACAAATCGTCTGGCACTTCAAGCTGTTGCGTCATGGCGTCTGTCATTTGAATGGCCAGTTGCTGCTTGGCATTCCAAACAGAAACGTCCTGCGGCTTTAATTCTTGAACAGCGTGTAGGGCGGCATCGCTAACACCTGCTGCTTTTGCAATCGGGAAATGGGCTTCAAACTCATAAGGCGCGCGGTTAAGAATAGCGACGCGCAAAATGACCAACTCACGCAGATCAGCAGACAAGCTGCTTCGATTGCGAACAGCCGACAGCATTTGCTCCCACCCATGCGCAATGGGTGGGCTGTTGAGCAAGATTTGGTAGAGGGGCGATATGCGTCCTCTTTCGGCCAAAATTTGCGCCTCTTGCGCTGCCAGTTCAGGGCGCGTACCGGGAACGACAGGATTAATGCGAAGGGTCATGGGCTTGGGTCGTGAAATAAAAATCACAATATACCTACAAATTCACAAACGCATGGTGTGGCATGGGCATGAATTTTCACAGGCCATGATGCGTTGATTGAGAGCAACATCAACGTCAGTTCAATCTGAAAGTTGACAAAAATAATTAAATATTTCAGTCAACAAGCGTGTCTTCCCTGCCGTTGAATGATCACTCCCGATCGGTGGAGTTTTCAAACAACATGAAGGAAACATCATGACTAAACTTCTCGCAACATTGATCATTGGCGCATTCTCTGCCGCAGCATTTGCAACCACACCTGCCACGCCAGCAGCGCCCGCAACACCTGCGGCTCCCGTCAAAGCGGAAGCCAAAGTAGACGCCAAGGCTGTCGCTAAAACAGAAGTCAAAGCCGAAGCCAAGCCTGAAGCCAAGAAAGCAGAAAAAGCAGCCAAAGAAGTTGCCAAAGACGCCGCCAAGAAATAATCATTTCATCGGCATGAACCTTCATTGAGCGGCTGCTCAATGAGACCTCCACAGAGCCCTCTTCAACAGGGGCTCTGTTTCTGTTTGAGGCGCACAAAAGTCATGCACGGCAGAAAAAGGCATGATCGAATAAGATAGCCCGTCTTTTTCATTGGTAGTTTGTATGTCTTTGTTCCCCAGCATGAACCACCGCGGTGTGTGGATCACCACACTCATGGCGTCAGCCATCCTCATGATCACCATGGGCACGCGTCAATCGATGGGGCTTTACATGGGCCCTCTCAACACGGACACGGGGCTTGGCATTGTCACCATCAGCTTGGCCATGGCTGTTGGCCAATTTGTATGGGGCGCCATTCAACCCATTGCCGGTGCCTTTGCTGACAAATACGGACCACGTCCTGTCTTGCTGTATGGCTTATTCATCTTGGTGATCGGCTCAGCACTGACGCCTTTTGTCACCAGTAGCTTAGGTTTGATCTTGACGCTCGGCGTGATCACAGCCATCGGCTCAGGTTCTTGTAGTTTTTCTGTTTTGTTGGGTGCCGCAGCACAGCGCATGCCCACCGAGTCACGAGGTGTGGCTTCGGGCATCATCAATGCAGGTGGCTCCTTTGGCCAGTTCGTCTTTGCACCCATCATTCAAAAGCTCATTCAGTGGCTTGGCTGGATGGGTTCGATGTGGTCCATGGCAGCAGTCGCTTTGCTGGCCATTCCACTGCTGAATCGATTAACCAGTGACACCCACGCACCCACCAAAGCACCCGACCCCGAGGGCGGACTTAAAAAAGCTGTTCAAGACGCACTGAAATCACCCAGCTATTTGCTTTTGCATCTTGGCTTTTTCACGTGCGGCTTTCACATTGCATTCCTGGTGACGCATTTACCCACCGAGGTGGGGCTGTGCGGCTTGAGTCCCACTGTGGCCAGTTGGTCATTGGCCATCATTGGACTGGCCAACATTGCGGGCAGTTTGTTCGTAGGCTCATGCATCAATGCCTATCGCAGCAAATACATTTTGGCCATCATGTACAGCTCCCGTGCCGTTTTGATTTTGCTTTATTTGCTGGCGCCCAAAACTGAATGGACCTTCTATGCTTTTGCCATGGGCTTGGGCTTTACCTGGTTGGCAACGGTACCTCCCACCGCCGCATTGGTTGGCAAACTCTTTGGCATTCGCTACCTGGCCACGCTGTTTGGTCTGACCTTGCTGTCACACCAAGTGGGTGGTTTCCTAGGCGCCTATCTTGGCGGCTTGGCCCTCACACTCAATGGCGACTACCAGTGGATGTGGTACGCCGACATTGCCCTGTCTGCGATGGCCGGCGTGATCAACTTGCCCATCAAAGAAGCCCCCATCGCCAAATTGCAAGCGGCTTAAACGGCTTTACCGCTGCGGCATGTCTTTGGTTGAGAAGCCCAAGCTGATGGTGGCATCTTCTGGAATCGGCGGCATGGTGTCATGCCACGCTTCCCACTGCGCTTTCATGGCCGCCAATCGATCAGGCTCTTGCTTGGCCAAATTGGCGCGCTCTCGGGCATCTTGAACGATGTTGAACAGGTAGTCGGTACCATCGACACGCAAATACTTCCAATCACCGGCGCGCAAAGCACGTTGGCCTCGGTGATTCATGCGCCAGTACATGGGGCGATCGAATGTGGCATCGGGCGACTTCAGAATGGGTGCCAAAGAAACCCCATCAAATGGATACTCTGGGTGGGCATGGCCACCGCCCAGCTCAACCATCGTGGCTGACCAGTCCATGGTCATGCAGTGCTGATCCGTGATACGGCCTGGCTGCACTATGCCTTGAGGCCAGTGCGCAATCCACGGCACGCGAATGCCCCCTTCTGTCAGGTCCATTTTGCCGCCCACCAAGGGCCAGTTGTCGCTGAAACGTTCACCACCGTTGTCGCTGGTGAAAACAATCAAGGTGTTGTCGAGTTGTCCTGCTTCCTTGAGCGCATCCACCACCCAACCAATGCCCTCGTCCATGTGGTGAATCATGCGGTGGTAGGTGTGAATGTTGCCACCTTGCAAATGGAAAATATTGTCCTTGATGCGATCGGCCAAGGCATGGTCTTCACGCGTCTCCCAAGGCCAATGCGGCGCGGTGTAGTGCATGCTCAAGAAAAAGGGCTGATCGGGCGTGGCCGTCATGCGCTTCACAAAGTCGACGGATTTGCGAGAAATCAAATCGGTCAAATAGCCTTCGTGGGGCTGCGTTTCTTCACCCACCCACAAATCATGATCACCTGTTGAGGCGCAATGTGTGAAGTAATCGAC
>CANGCI010000104.1 GCA_947451995.1 Comamonadaceae bacterium
CCCAAGCCTTGTTCATTGCCTGTGGTTTCACCGTCTTCGTCGTAGACATAAATCAGATCGATGTCGCTCGAGACATTCAACTCTCGTGCGCCCAATTTGCCCATGCCGATGACCCAAAACTCGGCACGCTTTCCGGCACTTGTCAAAGGCACGCCGTGGCGGGCATCGAGGTCTTTGAATGCCTGCTGACAAGCCGCGTCCAGCGCGACTTCGGCAAGATGCGTCACGCCCAACGTGACCGTCTCAAGACTTGCTTGGTGCTCGCAATCCAGGGTCAGCAAACGTGCCATGGTCCACTGGCGCAAGACACGCAATGCGGCACCGACTTCCAAGCCTTGTGTCCGCAATTGTGTATAGGCCTGCGTTAAAGACTCACGCTGGGGGACTGCGGATGGCAAGTTTGCAAAGACATCGGCGTACCGTCTTTGCAGACGTTGATAAAAACGCGAGCCTTCTGAGAGGGGTGGGGGACGTTTTGAATCCATGTCGTCGCCTGTCTCAAATGGGCCTGCGGCAGTCATAATTCCCTGCCTGAGTCTTTATGTCTGTATTGTGAGCCGAATGCTGAAGTTTTCCACACTGTCCAAGTTGCTGAGCCACGGCCTGCGCGTCATCGCTTGGATGATGCTGGTGGCAGGTTGCGTCTTGGGCATGGCTTGGGCAGCTTTGCATTTTTGGATTGTGCCCCGAATTGAAGATTTCCGTCCCAAGCTCGAAAACTTGGCCACACAAACCATCGGCGTTCCAGTTCAGATGGGCAAACTGTTGGCAGTGTCTTCGGGATGGATGCCCACTTTTGAAATTCACGACCTGGCTTTGTTAGACCCAGAAGGCAGACGCGCACTGACTCTGCCCAAAATCGTGTTTGCCATCAGTGTTCGCTCTGTCTTGGATTTGGGCGTGGAGCAACTGGTCATCGATTCACCGACCTTGGACATTCGCAGAACCAGCACAGGCGAGTGGCGCATTGCAGGTTTGTCATTGAAGCAGGACAACACGCCCGACTCTGCCGCCGCCGATTGGATTTTTGCGCAAAAAGAAATTGTCATCCAACACGGCACCGTGGTCTGGACAGATGAGTTCAATCCGCTCCAACGCAACAAAAGCGCTCTGGACTTACAAGACGTTTCATGGATCTTGCGCAATTCGGCAAGGCACCATCAATGGCGTTTGGATGCCACACCGCCCAGTGGCTGGGGCGATCGTTTTGTGTTGATGGGCGATTTAAAACGCAATCTGTTGTCAACACATCCCGGTCGCTTCAAAGACTGGAGTGGGCAAGTTCACGCTGAGTTCCCTGATGTCGATTTGTCGCAACTTGGCCCGCACCTGCCCTGGAAAGTCAATGCCACAAAAGGACAAGGCGCTTTGCGCATGTGGGTCGATTTAAACCATGGCAACGTCAAACAAGCAAGCGCTGACTTGGTCTTAGAGAATGTTCAAGCGCAGCTCAGCACTGAACTTCAGGCCTTGTCATTTAAAAATATTGCGGGCCGCTTGTCGGTCAAGCCCCTCCACAAAGGTCTGGACTTTTCAACAGAAGGCTTGCGCTTTGACACCACCGATGGCTTGCATTGGCCTGGCGGCAATGTGAACTTTTCCTACGCAGAAGCCGATAACGGTCAAAGCGCCAAGGGACTCTTTCATGGCGACAAGTTGGATTTGTTTGCCCTTCGCAACATTGCGCTGCAATTGCCCTTGCCTGAGTCTGCGCGAAAAACATTGCTCGAACACAAAGTCAGCGGTTTGGTCAACCCGTTGCACATCGAATGGTCTGAAGAATTGGGCAAGTCAGACAAAGCCATCCATGTCGCCGTGGCCAACGGCCGATTTGACAACTTTTATTTTGAAGGTGGCAAAGCTGGCTCTGAGACAGAGAACTGGCCCAGCATTGAAAACGCCAACATCAGCTTTGACATGAATGCTGACGGCGGACAAATCAAGGCCGCCATCGACAACGGTGCCATCAGCATTCACCGCATCTTTGAAGAGCCACGAATCCAACTGGACGCCATGCAAGCCTCCGTGAAATGGGTCAAGCAAAAGGATCAAGTGACCGTTCCCGATTGGCAATTGCGCGTGTCAAATCCGGATGTCACCGGCGAGTGGCATGGCAAATGGAAGCCAAGCCCCATTGCCAACAGTTTGGGCGTTTTGGACTTGCAAGGCACCATTGCGCGTGGCGATGCTGCACGCGTCCATCGCTACTTGCCCCTCACGCTGCCTCAAGGCGTGCGTCACTATGTGCGCGATTCGGTGTTGAAAGGTGAAGTGCAGGGTGTTGCTGTCAAGATCAAAGGCGACCTGCAACAATTGCCTTTTGCCAATCCCAAAGACGGAGAGTTCCGATTTGCCGGCAAAGTCAAAGACATTCAATACGCTTATGTGCCGCCCAGTGGCAGCACGCGCAACACAACGCAAGAGCCCAACTGGCCCGCCATGAACAACGTCAATGGCGAGATTGTGTTTGACCGTTACAACTTCAAAGTCAATGGCGCTTCTGGCAAATGGGGCAATGTTCCCTTCACCCAAATCAAAGCCGAAATTCCCAATTTGAACGGCAAGGTGGTGGTGAATGTGCAAGGGGAATCAAAAACAGGCGCCAACCTTGCGTTAACAGACTTGCGCCAATCACCCGTCAACAACATGTTGGGCGGTTTGTTTGCACAAGCTCAAAGCACAGGAACGCTGAATGCGCGCCTCAAGCTCAGCCTCCCCTTGGCCGAGCTTGATAAAACCACCGTGCAAGGCAACGTCAACTTGAACAACAACGATGTGCGCTTGCAAACGGCCTTGCCACTGTTTGAAAAAGCCCAAGGCAACATCAATTTCAATGAGTCGGGTTTCAGCTTGGTGGGCGTGAATGCACAGTTCCTGGGTGGCCCGATCAAACTTGATGGTGGGTCCAGAAAACTTCCAGCGAAAAGCACAGAGGCCAACCCGCTCATCCGAATCCAAGGCCAAGCCACCGCCAATGGCATGCGCCAGGCCAAAGAAATTTCATGGCTCAGCGCTTTGGCCCAACAAGCCAATGGCAGCACCGCTTACACCGCCAGCTTGGGATTCAAGGGCGGTCAAAGCGAGCTCAGCATTCAGTCACAACTTCAGGGACTTGCGCTGAACTTGCCGTCGCCTTTGAACAAACGCAGCGATGACGTGGTGGCCTTCAAGTACGACAACACCGTTCAAAGTTTGAATCAAAACAAAGCGACGCGCGATCAAATCCAAATGTCCTGGGGCCGCGCATTGTCTGCATCCTATGTGCGCGACCTCACTGGCACTGAACCGCGTGTGATCAGCGGCAGGTGGCAGGTCGGCGACGTGGTCGGCAATCCAAGTCAAACTGAAGGCGGCGTTTTGGCCATTGTCAATTTGCCCAGCATCTCTCTTGACGACTGGCTCCAAGTTCTCTCGCCGCCCAAATCAAGCCCTGCTTACGTGGCCTCCAGCAACAGCAGTTTGTCTGCTTCAAGCCAAGCCTATTTGCCCAATCGCATGACACTTAAAGCCAACGAGTTGGCCGTCCAGGGCCGCAATTTGCACAACGTGTCTGTCAACGGTTCGCGCGAGGGTTATGTTTGGCGTGCGCAAACAGATGCCCGCGAGTTCAGCGGTTATTTAGAGTACCGCCAGTCCAACAACCAAAATGCCGGTCGCATCTATGCACGCCTGGCACGTTTGAGCTTACCGCCCTCCGCGGATCAAACCGTGGAGTCCTTGCTAGAAGATTCGCCCGTGGCCATTCCCGCTTTGGACATCGTGGTGGAAGACCTTGAGTTGCGCGGCAAGAAAATGGGCCGCGTTGAAATTGAAGCCATCAACACCGACCCCACATCACCGCGCAGCAATGCCGGCCGCGAATGGCGCTTGAGCAAGTTGAACATCACCGTGCCCGAAGCCAGCTTCAAGGCCAACGGCAAATGGGTGACCTCCAGAGATGGCACACAACAGGCCATCACCGACATCAACTTCCGTTTGGATGTGTCCGACGCTGGCGATTTGTTGAACCGCTTGGGCACCAAAGATGCACTTCGCGGTGGCGGCGGCAAGTTAGAGGGTCAGGTCAGTTGGCAAGGTTCGCCTTTAACTTTGCACTACCCCACATTGGGTGGCCGCTTCAATGTCAACATAGGCCGCGGTCAGTTCTTGCAAGCCGAGCCAGGTGTTGCAAAGTTGTTGGGCGTGCTGAGCTTACAAGCCTTGCCGCGACGCCTGTTGCTTGATTTTCGCGATGTCTTCAGTGCAGGGTTTGCTTTTGACACCATTCGGGGCGATGTCACGATTCAGCAAGGCATTGCCAACACACGCAATTTGCAAATGAAAGGTGTCAATGCGGTTGTCCAAATGGAAGGCAGCTCGGACATTGCACGCGAAACACAAAATTTACGGGTGTTGATCCTGCCCGAAGTTGACGCGGGCACAGCCTCTTTGTTGGCGGGCATTGCCTTGAATCCTGCCATTGGATTGAGCACATTTTTGGCTCAACTTGTCTTGAAGCAGCCCTTAAGCCGCGTCAACACGCAAGAGTTTTCAATTGACGGCACATGGAACGATCCCAAGGTCACCAAGATCACGTCGCATTCTGCGACACCTTGATGGGGCTTGGTTCGAAAGTTCATGCCATCTCCCAACGCAAGCGATCTGATGAAGCACAAGCCTTTTTGGCAATTCTTTAAATCTGCAACACGGTCCTTCACAGACCGTCGCATTTCCTTGTGGATTGCGTTGGTCGGTTTGGTGGTCGCCTTGTTGGTGACCCTGGTCTGGCTGGCAGGACGGTACGAAGCCAGCCAATACCAAGCCGAATTGGACCGAGATACAGCCGATGCCGTCAGCGACATTCGCGGCAGCTTGGGTCGACATGTTTTAAGTTTGCAAAATTTGCATGCCAAAGGGCTGCCTCCCAAATTGTGGGCGTCCGAGGTGCGAAACATGTTCAACCTCAACCGCGAATGGTTGCGCGTTGAAAGGCGCGATGCACAGGGCCTTGTGGTTCAAGGTATTGACTCGCCTTTGCGAGAGCCTGTTTTCAATTCCAACACTCGGATGAACGAACAAGCGGAAATCATCCAGACTTGTCTGCGCGCCAAACGTTTGAATGGCCCCGCCTATTCCAGAAGTTATTTTGTGCCACAAAACAATGGCCTGGGTTTTGAGGTCATTGAAATGTGTTTGCCCACTTTGGAAAGTGGCATCCCCGTTGGCTTTGTGTTGGTGACCTATGGTCTTCAAGATATTTTGGCCAGCCAACTGGGCGAAACGTACGGCCGGCGCAACGAAATTTCTTTCATCGAATCCGACGGCACGCGCTTGGCCATTCACGGCACACTGCCGCGCTCCAGACGATTGTTCTCAGCGACACAACTGCTCGATTTGCCAGGCAATACTTTGGTGCTGCGGATGGACGGCAGAAGAAGCGCACCCGATGTGTTTCCAAGCATCTTGCCTGCGCTGGTCACGGCCATGTCCATTGCCTTGGTCTCCGTGTTGGTATTGTTGGTCAAAGACTCCCGCAGACGCCTCAAAGCCGAACGCGATTTGGCCGATGCACTGGCTTTTCGAAAAGCCATGGAAGACTCCTTGGTCACAGGTTTACGGGCCCGTGATTTGCATGGCCGCATCACTTATGTGAACCCCGCCTTTTGTCAAATGGTCGGATTTGAAGCCGAGCAACTCCTTGGCAAATCAGCCCCCATGCCTTACTGGCCTCCGGAAATGGTGGGCGAATACCAACAAAGACAAGCCGTTCGTTTGGCGGGCAATGCGCCACCTCGTGAAGGGTTTGAGTCGGTCTTTGTTCGTCAAGACGGTACGCGCTTTCCCGTGTTGATTTTTGAAGCGCCGTTGATCAACGTGTTGGGAAAACAAACCGGCTGGATGAGCGCCTTTTTGGACGTCAGCGAGCAGCGCCGAATCGAGGAGTTGTCTCGCGCCAGTCAAGAGCGCTTACAAGCCACGGCGCGTTTGGCCACGGTAGGTGAGATGGCTTCGTTACTGAGCCACGAACTGAACCAACCCTTGTCCGCCATTTCAAGTTATGCCACGGGCTCGCTGAATTTGATTCAACAAGCTCAAAGCCCCGCCGAGACATTGGGTGATTTGAAAATGGCCCTAGAGCGCATTTCAGAACAAGCCAGCCGCGCAGGCAAAGTCATCAACAGTGTTCATGATTTTGTGCGCCGACGCGACCAAGACCGCGAAGTTGTGCCGCCTGGATTGATCATGGATGCGGTCATGCCCTTGATTCAATTGCAAGCGCATAAGTTGCACGTCAAGGTTGCCACGCGCATTGACGAGGGCTTGGCGCCGGTCTTGTGCGATCGCACCATGGTCGAACAAGTGCTTTTGAATTTGGCTCGCAATGGCATGCAAGCCATGGACCACCCGGATTGTCAAGACCGCGTTCTATCGCTTCAAGTCAAACGTGCCGCGTCCAGTTTGTCACACGGGTGGATTGAGTTTTCAGTCAGCGATCTGGGTGTTGGCATTTCTGATGACATTGAGAAACAATTGTTCACGCCTTTTTTCACCACCAAATCCGAAGGCATGGGATTGGGTTTGAGCCTTTGCCGCACGGTGGTCGAGCAGCACGGTGGTCACCTAGAGTTTGTTCGTCAAGCGCCCAATGGCACGCTTTTTCGATTCACGCTGCCAACCGCCTCAGAGGTTTAAGCAGCGCTTAAAATTCCAGCATGCAACCCGTTCTCAACGCCTGTGTTTTCATCATTGACGACGATGCCATCGTTCGTGATGCCATGGCTTGGTTGTTGCGCTCACGCCGCCTGATGAGCGAGTCCTTCGAAAGTGCCGACGCATTTGAGCGCATGCTCAGCGACAAGTTTCCCGGCACCAATGCGCCCGTGCCCACCGAAGCTGGGTGCATTTTGTTGGATGTGCGAATGCCCGGTCAAAGTGGTTTGGCCTTGTTTGAAACCTTGATCGGCAACGGTTTGGCGCACACCTGGCCCGTGATTTTTTTAAGCGGGCACGCCGATGTGCCAACGGCCGTTGACAGTGTCAAACGAGGCGCTTTTGATTTTTGCGAAAAACCGTTTTCTGACAATGCGCTGGTTGATCGCGTGGAGCAAGCTTTGGCTTTGTCGCAAGAGCGTTTGGCCTTGCGGCTTCACAGCGCCGGTTTGGTGACGCGCCTGGAAGAGCTTACCGAGCGCGAACGTGATGTCATGCGCTTGGTGGTCGAAGGCTTGCCCAACAAACTGATTGCCAGCCAGCTCGACATCAGCGTTCGAACCGTTGAAGTACACCGCTCGCGTGTGTTTGAAAAGATGGATGTCAAATCCGCTGTTGAATTGGCCAATCTTTTACGCGAAATCCAATCGTGAAGATCCGGTCTTGCGCTAAGTACAGTCTTGTCATGGCATCCATTGGCCTGTTGCTCTCGTGCGCCTCGCCTCAGAAACAGGCCGTCATCGAAGCGCCCACAGCATCAACACCATCAGCAGCACCCCCTTCATCTACCAGCAATGGCCCCTCCGTTGTCAATCAAAGCAAAAGCCGGTGGGTCAAGAGCAATTGGTCTGATCTGCCCGGCGTCGAAAACGACAACCTGAACGAGGCTTGGGCGGCCTGGTTGCAAAGCTGTTCGAGGAACGCTGTTGCAACCAGCGCGCTGTGTCAAACCATCAAGCGCTTAGATGGCCAAAGCGTTGCCAATCAGCGTGCTTGGTTGATCCAAAATTTTCAACCCTACCGCGTTGAAAGCCTTCAAAGCACGCCCAATCCTGCAAACGGCTTGCTCACGGCCTATTACGAACCGGTCCTAGAGGCGTCTAAGGTGTCCAAGCCTGGTTTTACAGTGCCTCTGTACAGCCCGCCGGCCAACTTGAAGTCGCGCTCGCCTTGGTTCACACGTGAAGAAATTGGCAAATTACCTGCTGCGCAAAACGCACTGAAGGGCAAGGAGCTTGCTTACCTTGCAGACCCCATTGATGCCATGATTTTGCACATCCAAGGTTCTGGCAGGCTGTGGGTGACACAAGCCGATGGCTCGCGCAAGCAAGTTCGTTTGGCATTTGCTGGGACCAATGACCAGCCCTATCAAAGCATTGGGCGTTGGCTGCTGGACCAAAACCTCACCAAAGATGCCACGTGGCCAGGCATCAAAGCTTGGCTTGCGCAAAACCCAAAACGAACGCAGGAA
>CANGCI010000105.1 GCA_947451995.1 Comamonadaceae bacterium
GCGAAGTTTTTGCAGAGGCAATGCAGGCTGAGCAAACAAGCTTTGAAGACCGTCTGTGACCCAGCCCATGGCCATGACTTCGGCTTGTCGTGCGCGCTCGTAACGGCGCAGCAGTTTGGGATCGTTCAAGGGCCGCCAGAATTCTTTGGCCTCAATCACGCGGGCCAATTCGGCCACATCGCCCAAGCCCACATTCAAACCTTGGCCAGCCAGTGGGTGCATGGCATGCGCCGCATCACCTGCCAATGCAAAGGCTTGGGGTTTTGAAGTTGCTGTGGCCTGCGGCATCACGCCAATCCATCGGTCGGCTTTGGCCAACTGCAAGGGCCACACAGCGCGCTGGCTGGTCAGTTGAACAGGGCCGGCTACTTGTTCGCAGGCAGATGCCAGTTGCGCACAAAAATCGGCGGCATCTGCGTGCAACAAATTTTGTGCGCGCTCTGGCGTGAGTGACCACACCACCGCCCACGCATGGCTGTTTTCACCGCCAATGGGCAGGAGGGCCAAGATTTCGGGGCCATGTGTGTTTTGAAACCACTGACGCGCCACTTGGTGGTGCGCTTCAGAGGTTTGAATGCGGCAGGCCAGCGCGTGTTGTGCGTAATGCTTGACCTCAAAATTCACACCCAACTCTGCACGCGTTTGGCTGGCGCGTCCTTCGCAGATCACAGTGAGGGGGGCCTGTGCAGGCTCGGTCATCTCTTCAATATAGGTTTGATAAGCCACTGCTTGCGCCAATTTGGCTTCCAGCACGGGCACATCGACCATCCAGTTCAAGGCTTCAACGCCTTGCGCTGCGGCATCAAAGCGCAAATCACCGCCTTGATCGCCTTGAATCTGCATTTGCAAAATGGGGGTGCAGGCGTCGCCTTCCGGCCAGCAGCGCAGATCAGACAGCAATTGCTTGGACGCCATGTTCAGGGAATAGGCGCGCACATCACTGTGACCCGTCTCGGAAGGGTCTCCGGCACCCTTGTGAACCAAGGCCACGCGCAACTGCTGCGCCGCCAACAGCAAGGCCAAGCTGCGGCCCACAATGCCGGCGCCTCGAATGCAGACGTCAAAAGGGGTGGAAGAGTGCGTCATGGTGTGAATTGTAGAAGCCACTCAAAGACCTTGGCCCCAGACCAGTTGAATGCCGTACTGCGTCTGCAATCTCGCCAAGTCGTCGGGCGTGTCCATGTCAACTCGGTAATGCACATTGGCTGTGGTCCATGGATGAAACTGGGCAGGGTTGCGTTGCCGCCATTCCTTGCCACCAGGCAGCTTGGACAGATCTGTGGTGCCCAAGCTTTGGCCCTTTTGAAGGAGGTCGGTCATGACCACGTTGCTCAACATCACAGGATTGCCAGGTTGTGCCGATTCGCCAGGTTGAGCGACCTGGGGTTGGAGCATTTGCGTGCCAGGGGGCGCGTGTTTCACAGCAGCCACCAAGTCTTGAAGGTCTTGTGTCTCGAGCAGGGGTTGGTCTGCAAGTGCCACCATCAGCCAATCGGGCGCCAAACTTTGTGCCTTGGCCAGACCCAGGTGCAAAGAGCTGTTTTGACCATCTGTAGGTTGGGGGTTCAGCACGCGGTGGAGGGTCATACGCCCAAAGGTCTGGGCAGGGGTTGAGGTGTCCAGTACCTTTTGAACCGCCTCGGCATGGTGCCCCAGAACCAGCACGGTTTCGTCAATGCCTGCAACCTCTAGGCGCTCTAGCAGGCGCTGGAGCAGCGTTTGACCGTCGCGTTGCAACAGGCATTTGGGTCGTCCCCCCATGCGGGACGCGGTGCCTGCTGCCAACACAATGGCCACCACGCGCAGGCGTGGGCAGGGTGCGGGAAGGGTGCAATCAAAGCGGGCTTTGGTCATGGGCAGAAATTAGACCACGCGCACCCTTTAAAATCACGGATTGTTCGAAGAATCCAAGAAAGTCCCTCATGAGCCTCAAATGCGGCATTGTGGGCTTGCCCAACGTTGGCAAGTCCACCCTTTTCAACGCCTTGACCAAAGCTGGCATTGCGGCCGAAAACTACCCTTTCTGCACCATTGAGCCCAATACCGGCGTGGTGGAGGTGCCCGATCCGCGCTTGCAAGAGTTGGCTGCCATCATTACCCCTGAGCGCATTGTTCCCGCCATTGTGGAGTTTGTGGACATTGCCGGCTTGGTGGCTGGTGCCAGCACAGGCGAAGGCTTGGGCAACAAATTCTTGGCGCACATCCGTGAAACCGACGCCACCATCAACGTGGTGCGCTGCTTTGAAGACGACAACGTGATTCACGTGGCAGGCCGTGTGGATCCGATCTCCGACATTGAAGTCATTCAAACCGAGTTGTGCTTGGCCGATTTGACCGCGGTGGAAAAAGGTTTGCACCGCGTGCAAAAAACGGCGCGTTCTGGCGACAAAGAATCGATCAAGTTGGTGGCCATTTTGGAAAAATGCCAAGCCGCCCTGAACGAAGGCAAGCCTGTTCGCACCATTGAGTTCAGCAAAGAAGAGCGTCCATTGCTCAGCCAATTCTTCTTGATCACGGCTAAGCCCGCCATGTTTGTGGCCAACGTGGCCGAAGATGGTTTTGAAAACAACCCCTTGCTCGACAAATTGAAAGCCTACGCTGCGGCACAAAACGCACCGGTGGTGGCCATTTGCGCCAAGCTCGAAGCCGAAATGTCCGAAATGTCCGACGAAGACCGTCAGATGTTCTTGGAAGAGTTGGGCCAGTCCGAGCCAGGTCTGAACCGCTTGATTCGCTCCGCTTATTCATTATTGGGTTTGCAAACCTATTTCACTGCTGGCGTGAAAGAAGTGCGCGCTTGGACCATTCATGTGGGCGACACAGGACCGCAAGCAGCGGGTGTGATTCACACGGATTTCGAAAAAGGCTACATCCGTGCACAGACCATTTCCTACGAAGACTTCATTGCCTTCAAAGGCGAGCAGGGCGCCAAAGATGCCGGCAAGATGCGTGCTGAGGGCAAGGAATACGTCGTCAAAGATGGCGACGTGATGAACTTCTTGTTCAGCAGTTAATCACCCTTACCGTGTCTGGGCGGTGCTGCGCATGCACCACCTTGGCACTGTGTGAAGTTTGCTCATGCCGCAGCGGGCTTATGGCGCTTAGAAGGTGACAGCCCCGCGCAGCCCAACCGGTATAAACGCAACTTGAATCATCAGGACTCATTCTGAAAGAGAATAGACATGGCCAAACTCCCCCTTAGCTTTGCTTGCTGGAACTACGATCGCACACGCGCCCTCATGGACGGTAGCGTTCAGGTCGACGGCATCGATTTGAACTACCTCAACCTGCCCGTGGAAGAAACCTTCTTCCGCATGGCGCGTTTCCGAGAGTTCGATGTCTGCGAAATGTCGCTCTCATCGTATTGCGTGTCTTTGCACAAACCCGATCGTCCTTTCATTGCGATTCCGGTGTTTCCCTCACGCTTCTTCCGCCACTCTTGCATCTATGTGAATGCCAACTCGGGCATCAACGAACCCAAAGATTTGATCGGCAAACGCATTGCCAGCCCTGAGTACCAAATGACCGCACCCGTGTGGATTCGCGGCATTTTGCAAGACCACTATGGTGTGCCTGTCGATGCGCAGCCTTACCTTTTCGGCGGCGAAGAAGAAACCGGCCGCATTGAAAAGCAAAAGCTTAATTTGCCGCCCAACATTCAAGTGCACCCCATTCAGCCACACCAAACGCTGTCCCAAATGTTGCACGAAGGCGAACTCGATGCGCTTTACACCGCACGCATGCCTTCGTCGTTCTTGAAGGGCGATGGCAAGGTCAAGCGCTTGTTTGAAAACTACGTGGACATTGAGCGCGCGTACTACCGTCAAACCAAAATTTTCCCCATCATGCACACCGTGGTGATTCGCCGTGAAGTGTATGAAGCCAATCGTTGGATTGCGCAATCGCTGACCAAAGCCTTCATTGAAGCGCAGCGCCGCACTTACGAAGATTTGTACGAAACAGCAGCGCTCAAGGCCATGTTGCCTTGGTTGACCGCCCACGTGGAAGATGCACGTCGTGAATTTGGCAATGACTGGTGGTCGTATGGTTTGGAAAACAACCTGAACGTGTTGGAAACTTTCACGCGCTATCACCAAGAGCAAGGCCTGTCACCCCGCAAACTCAGCCCACAAGAATTGTTTGCACCAGAATCGCTGGAAGCTTTCAAGATCTAAACTCTTTTCGCGCTGCGTGAATTCACGCGCGCGAAATTCACAAGGTCCGCCTCATGGATATTTTGCTCAACACCGACACGGTGTTGATCGTTGCAGCTTGCGCTGCAGCGATCCTGTTTGGCGGCATCGTCAAAGGCACCTTGGGCGTTGGTTTGCCCTTGTTTGCTGTGCCCATCATGTCACTCATGATTGGCAGCACCCAAGCCATTGCGCTGGTGGCCGTGCCTGTGTTGGTTTCCAACATTTGGCAGGCCTGGCAAGAGGCCAGTTGGAAAACTGCACTCAAACGCTTTTGGCCCTTGATGCTGACGCAGGCTGTCATGACCGTCTTTGCAGTGCATTGGACTTTGTCCTTCAGTGTGAAGCAACTCAACATGTTGGTGGCTTTTGCCGTGGTGCTGGCGGTCGTTTCCATGTTGTTCAAACCCAGCTTCCAAATTCCACCGAAAAAAGAGCGTTGGGTAGGGGCCTTGGTGGGCACCTTGTCGGGCATGTTGGGCGGCGTGTCCTCCCTCATGGGACCCATCCTGATCAGTTACATGATGTCTTTGAAGTTGCAGCGCGACGAGTTTGTGGGCTGCATCAGCGTCATTTATTTGAATGCCGCTTGGCCGCTGTACATCGCCATGTACAGCTTCGGGCGCATGGAGTTGATGGACCTGGGCTATTCATTTTTGGCCTTGCTGCCCATGGCCTTGGGTTTGAAGACAGGACAGAAAATGCGTCACCGTCTCAGTGAAGACGCTTTCAGAAAAGTTCTGTTGGCCTTCTTGGTGCTGGTGGCCAGTTTGTTGGTGTTCCGTTAAAGCGTTTAGTTAAAACGTAGATTGGGCTTAAAAAACCCACAACAGCAAAGACGTCATCACCACATAGCGCGAGAACTTGCCAATGGCCATGTAGATGGCGCAAGGCAAGAGCGGCATTTTGAGCCAACCTGCCACAGCGCAAAGCGGATCACCAACGCCAGGCAGCCAAGACAACAAGCAGGCCTTAGGGCCCATTTTTTCAAGCCATGCCAAGGCTTGGCCGTGAAATTTGTCGCCCCAGCTGGTGCGCTCTGACTTTGTTGGGTTTTGATTTTTCCTGACCAAGTCCACCGCTTGGTGTGCGCCATAGCCCATCCACCAACTGACGATGCCGCCCAAGGTATTGCCGGCGGTGGCCACCAAAATGGCCGACCAGAACAGGTCTGGATTGATTTTGATCAAGCCAAACACAGCGGGTTCAGAGCCCAATGGCAGCAATGTGGCTGAGATGAACGAGATCAAGAACACCGTCGACAAACCGTGTTCTGGAAATGCCAGCCAAGCCAAAAGCTGCGAGAGGTGAGGGGTGATCCAATCTTCCATGTCGACAGAGTGTAGCCAAAGGTTTCAATTTTGAAATTTCTTTGAAAATAATGCCCTTGCTCAAAAATTAAGCAATACAATCGTGCCTCCTTTTTAAGCAGCCCGCCTCCACACCCCCCCCCTTTTTTTTCATGCAAATCGGACCTTATGTCTTGCCCAATGCTGTGTTTGTAGCGCCGATGGCTGGCGTCACCGACAGGCCTTTTCGCCAACTGTGCAGACAGTTTGGCGCGGGCTATGCCGTGAGCGAAATGGTCACGTCCCGCAAAGACTTATGGAAAAGTTTGAAGACCTCGCGCCGTGCCAACCACGATGGCGAGCCAGGTCCTATTGCGGTGCAAATTGCGGGCACCGATGCACCCATGATGGCGGATGCCGCCGCTTACAACATCGATCAGGGTGCGCAGATCATTGACATCAACATGGGTTGCCCCGCTAAAAAAGTTTGCAACAAATGGGCGG
Organism: Comamonadaceae bacterium; assembly: GCA_947451995.1. GTDB lineage: Bacteria > Pseudomonadota > Gammaproteobacteria > Burkholderiales > Burkholderiaceae_C > Limnohabitans_A. Next base: position 5,987 of record CANGCI010000105.1, read on the forward strand.
GCTCTGCGCTCATGCAAAACGAAAGCTTGGCGATTGAAATTGCAGAAGCCGTGGTGGCCGCATGTGCGCCGCGCGGTGTGCCCGTCACCTTGAAGATGCGCACCGGATGGTGCGACACAGAAAAGAATGCGCTCACCTTGGCCAAAGCCTTTGAAAACGTAGGCATTCAGATGGTGACCGTGCATGGACGCACTCGCGAGCAAGGCTACAAAGGCTTTGCCGAATACGACACCGTAGCCGCCGTGAAAGCGGCCGTCAAAATTCCGGTGGTGGCCAATGGCGACATTGATTCACCCGAGAAAGCACTGCAAGTTTTAAAGTACACCGGTGCCGATGCCCTCATGGTGGGACGTGCAGCCCAAGGCCGTCCCTGGATCTTTCGCGAGATCGTTCATTTTCTGGCCACGGGTGAACACTTGGCGCCGCCCTTGGTGGCAGAGGTGAAGCGTGCATTGCTCGACCATTTGCAAGACCACTATGGCTTGTACGGTGAACTCACCGGCGTGCGTTCTGCGCGCAAACACATTGGCTGGTACGTCCGTGACTTGCCAGGGGGTGATGTGTTCAGAGACCACATGAACACCTTGGAAACGGCTGAATTGCAATCGCACGCTGTGGCAGATTTTTTTGAAGAGATGGCAGCGCGCATCGAGCGCATGCCAAAGGCTGTGGCGGGCGTTCAGCCTGACATGGCGCTGGAGACGATGGAATGAGCAAGAAGAAAATAGAAGATTGCATTCGCGACAGCTTGAACGCTTACTTTCAAGACATGGACGGTGAAGAACCGCACGGCATGTACGACATGCTGTTGAATGCCGTGGAAAAACCATTGCTGGATGTGGTCATGCAACAAGCCGACCAAAACCAATCGCGCGCTGCCGAGTGGCTGGGCTTGAACCGCAACACGCTGCGCAAGAAACTGATCGAACACAAACTTTTGAAGTGAAAAAAATGAAAGCACTGATTTCTGTCTCTGACAAAACTGGCATCGTCGAACTTGCTAAAGCGCTGTATGCGCTGAAGGTGGAGTTGGTGTCTACAGGCGGTACAGCCAAGTTGTTGGCCGAGCAAGGTCTGCCCGTGACCGAAGTGGCGCAAGTCACTGAGTTTCCAGAAATGCTGGACGGCCGCGTTAAAACTTTGCACCCTAAAGTGCATGGTGGTTTGTTGGCACGCCGCGACGTGCCCGAGCACATGGCCGCTTTGAAAGAGCACGGCATTCAAACCATTGATCTGCTCATCGTCAATTTGTACCCCTTCGAAGCCACGGTGGCCAAGCCAGGTTGCACCTTGGAAGATGCCATTGAGAACATCGACATTGGTGGCCCTGCCATGGTGCGCAGTGCAGCCAAGAACTGGAAAGACGTGGCCGTGCTCACCGACGCATCGCAATACGCGACCGTGATTGATGAGCTCAAAGCCAGCGGCAAAGTGTCTGACAAAACACGCTTTGCATTGTCTGTCGCTGCTTTCAACCGCATCAGCAATTACGACGCTGCCATCAGCGATTACTTGTCTTCTTACAACTTGGAAGACGGCACTCGCACCGAATACCCAGCGCAGTCCAATGGCCGCTTTGTGAAGTTGCAAGACTTGCGCTACGGTGAGAATCCGCATCAAACAGCCGCCTTCTACCGCGACTTGTATCCAGGGCCTGGCTCACTGGTCACAGCTGTGCAACTGCAGGGCAAAGAACTGTCGTACAACAATATTGCCGATGCCGATGCGGCTTGGGAATGTGTGAAGAGCTTTACTGAGTCGGCTTGCGTGATCGTGAAGCACGCCAATCCTTGTGGCGTGGCCGTGGGTGCCAACGCACTCGAGTCTTACAGCAAGGCGTTTCAAACAGATCCCACCTCTGCGTTTGGCGGCATCATTGCCCTGAACCGCATCGTTGACGCAGCCGCTGCGCAGCAAATCAGCAAGCAGTTTGTGGAAGTGCTGATGGCACCGGCTTACTCACCTGAAGCGCTGGAAATTTTCAAAGCGAAGGCCAATGTGCGCGTGTTGCAAATTGCCTTGCCCGAATTCAAAGCAGGCGGCACACCCTTCGAGCAAGGTCGCAACGCACAAGACATCAAACGCGTGGGTTCGGGTTTGCTCATTCAAACCGCCGACAACCACGAGCTGCAATTGGCCGA
>CANGCI010000106.1 GCA_947451995.1 Comamonadaceae bacterium
ACGAACACTTCGTAAGGTTGCAGACCACTGGAAGTGGCTGTCAGGCGAATGGCTTCCAAAATGCGTTGCACTTTGGCTTCGGGCACGGACTTGGTGGGGTCCATTTTTTTGGTGGCATAACGCCAGTTCAGGGCTTGCAGCAAATCCATTTTGGAATTTCCATCTAAATAAAAACAAGTTCTGAGTTTAAACGCCTTGGTGCATTTATTCAGGGGGAACGCGATTAAGTCTCACATGCGCCCAAACGGCTCGATTCGAACAGTTAGGATTGGCACATGTCCAATTGGCTCCCTCTTCTCGCTACGCTGTCGATCCAAGCCATGGTGGCCATGGCCCTGCTCACCCTGCCGGTGATGGCCCCTGTGGCCGCCAAATCCTTGAGTGTCTCGCCTGCGCTGGTGGGGGTCTACGTGGCCATCACTTATGCGGGCGCCATGTTTGCCAGCCTGACCTCGGGCACCACCGTCAGCAGGCTGGGGCCGATCCGAGTGAGCCAATGGGGCCTGATGCTTTGTGCCACAGGTCTGTGCCTATGCGCTGTACCTTGGTTGCCCGCCATTGGTTTGGGTGCCCTCATGATTGGGTTGGGTTATGGGCCCATCACACCGGCCAGCTCGCAAATTTTGGCCAGAACCACACCGCCTTCCCAAATGGCATTGGTGTTTTCAATTAAACAAACTGGCGTGCCCGTGGGCGCCATGTTGGCCGGCGCCATCGTGCCCTCCCTCATGTTGCGCATTGATTGGCAATGGAGCTTGGTGGCGGTCGCCTTGGCTTGCGTGCTGAGTGCCGTCATGTCGCAACCCATGCGAGAAGGCATGGACGATCTGCGGCAACCGCAACTGCCATTTCAAATGGGCACCCTCACCACGCCCCTGCGCATGGTGCTGGGACATCGCGCACTGAGCACCATGGCTGCGTGCTCTTTCATGTTCTCGATGGTGCAAATGTCCTTGACCACTTACTTGGTCACCTATCTGCACGATGACTTGGCCTATGGCATGGTCAGCGCAGGTTTGCTCTTGTCTGTGACGCAAATGGGCGGCATTGGTGGACGGATTGCATGGGGTGTGGTGGCCGATCGTTGGATGGGCGCTCAAAAAACATTGGCCTTGCTGGCGTGCTTGATGGCTTTGAGCGCACTGGCAACCGCCTTGCTATTGCCCATCATGCCCGTTTGGGGCATTTGGGCCATCTTGTTGGTGTTTGGTGCATCGGCCATTGGCTGGAACGGGGTGTACTTGGCCGAAGTGGCCAGACAAGCCCCTGAAGGCAAGGCCAGTGTGGCCACAGGCGGCACCCTCGCCTTCACATTTTTGGGCGTGGTGATTGGCCCGCCCCTGTTTGGCGCGTTGTCCTCTGCTTTTGGCACCTACCGTGCAGGCTTCTTGGCCTTGGTAGTGACCTCCAGCTTGTGCGCTTGGGTGCTGTACCGGTTAAAACCCAGTGCAGTTATGCCTGCGCCCGAATAAAGTCGACACCCTTTTCTGCAATCATGATGGTGGGCGCATTGGTATTGCCCGACACCAAATGCGGCATGACCGACGCATCGATCACACGCAGGCTCTGAAGGCCATGCACGCGCAACTCAGAATCAACCACCGCCATTGGGTCATGGGCTGGTCCCATTTTGCAAGTGCCCACAGGGTGGTATTCGGTGTCGGAGTGATCTCTTAAAAAGTTTTCAACCTGCGCCGGCTTGTTGGCGTCAAAGGGGTAAAGCATCTCACCTCGGTAGGCGGCCAAGCCATCAGATTGCATGATGCGCAAGCCCATTTGTGTAGCCGACATCATGTTCTGTAAATCTTCTTTTTCTTTAAAGAAGGCCGGATCGATCAAGGGCTTGTCCGTGGGATTGCGACTCGCCAAGGTGACACTGCCACGGCTTTTGGGTCGCATCAAGGTGACATGCAAGGTGTAGCCATGGCCCCAATGCATTTTGCGCGCGTGGTCGTCCACAATGCCGGTGCACAGCGCCAATTGAATGTTGGGGTAATCGGTGTTGCCCTCGGTCGACACAAAGCCTTGCGTCTCGGACACATTGGAAGTGATCCAGCCTGTGCGTTTGTCGCGCCACTCCAGCATGGCCTTGATCATGTTCCAAGTGCCCTTCAAAGAAAATCCCATGGCGTCGTTGATTTTGTGCGTTTTGTAAATCAACACCGTGGTGACATGGTCTTGTAAATTTTGACCCACGCCTGGCAACTCGTGCACCAACGGAATGCCCATGTCTTGCAGATGCAATGCAGGCCCAATGCCAGACAACATCAGCAACTGCGGTGTGCCAAACGCACCGCCCGACAAAACAACTTCTTTGCGTGCACGCACTTCATGTGACACGCCATTGACCATGTAGCGAACACCCACCGCACGTTTGCCTTCCATCACCACTTGCGTGGCATGTGCATGCGAGATGACGTGCAAATTATCTTGATGGCGATGCGGATCGAGGTAAGCCCTTGCGGCATTCCATCGCTCGCCGCCCTTTTGTGTCACCTGGCCTGGCGACACCCCAAATTGACGTTCGCCGTTGTAGTCTGGATTGAAAGGAATGCCTTGCTCTTGGCAGGCTTGGATGAAAGCTTGGTTGACAGGACTGGGGCTGCGCAAATAACTGACGTTCAAGGGCCCGCCAACACCGCGGTAGTCATTGGCGCCAAAGCATTCGTTGTTTTCTGATTTTTTAAAGTACGGCAAGACCTCTTGGTACGACCATCCCGCATTGCCCAAGGCCGACCAATTGTTGTAGTCGTGCGCATTGCCACGGGTGTACACCATGGCATTGACCGAAGAACTTCCCCCCATCACTTTGCCGCGTGGCTGAAATCCTTTGCGGCCCTTGAAGCCAGCTTGCGGAATGGTGTTGTAGCCCCAGCTGTTGATGTTCAAGGATGCGGTGGCCGCAAAGCCCAAAGGCGCACGCACAAACACAGAATCGTCGGGCCCTCCGGCTTCCAGCACGCACACTGTCAGCTTCGCATCTTCACTCAGACGGCCTGCCACACAGCAGCCTGCTGAACCACCGCCCACCACCACATAATCAAATTCTGAGTGCGACATGAAATGCCCTTTCAACATGTCAAAAATTAAGGTGATCGGGCATCAATGATTGGCACCCATGCCCCATTTGATGTCGCGTTCATCGCTTTGCAGATGTTGCACCAAGACCTCGATGGCGCACAACAGGGCTTGTGCTAATGTCTCAGCACTCATGCTGGCCAAGGAAGCACCGCTTCTGGCTGCCACTTGCGATGGCAACAAGGGCACATGCACAAAGCCACTGAGCACTGGCGTGTTGCAAAGCAGGTGCTGCAAACCGTAAAACACCTGGTTGCATACAAACGTACCGGCCGTTTGAGAGATGGCAGCAGGATGGCCTTTCGCCTTGAGATGCATGGCCATTTTTTTAATGGGCAAGCTGGAGAAATAAGCGGCGGGCCCATGCGCAATCACCGGCTCATCAATGGGTTGCGCACCTTCGTTGTCGGGAATTCGGGCGTCGCACACATTGATTGCCACGCGCTCAATGGAAAAATCACTGCGACCATCCGCTTGCCCCAACGCAATGACAGCCTGCGGTTGATGCAATTGAATGGCGGCAGCCAAAGCGTCTAAGGATTTCGCAAAGACACACGGCAATTGAGCGACCACCAACGCTGCACCCTGCACTTGTTGCCCCGCCAGCAGTTGGGCAGCCTCCCAAGAAGGGTTGACCGTTTCGCCGCCAAAGGGTTCAAACCCTGTGATCAAAATTTTCAATGGAGACTCCCTTTGGAAGCTTTGATGAACACGCTCAAAGGCGTGGTGGTATTTAGATTCATTTTAGGGAAGAATGTGAGAATGACGAACACCACGCCTCACGACTTCTTCTCGCCTGTTACCCCTTCATCGGTCATCGGCTTTGTGGGCATTGGCAACATGGGATTTGCCATGATGGCCCGACTGCTGGAACAAGGCTGGCCATGTGCCAGTTTCGACATGGACCCCCTTCAAAACCGCAAGGCACAAGAAGCGGGTGCACAGCTTGTGAATAAGGCGTCAGACATTGGGGCGTTGTGTCGCATCAGCTTTGTGGTCGTGGTCAATGCAGACCAAGTCCGAGACGTACTTGAAGGCGATCATGGCCTGCTGACTACAGCTCAAGCGGGTGATGTGATTTACTTGTGCCCTACCTTAGGCCCCGTTGACGTTGGGCAGTTTGTACAACGCGCCCTTGGCAAAGGGGTTCATGTGATGGACTCGCCCATGTCGGGCGGACCCGTTCGCGCGCGCCAAGGTCAGATGAGTTTGATGCTGGCCGGCCCCAGCCACATTCTGGCTCAACACCAGCCATTGCTAGATGCCATCACACCGCAGCGCTTTGTCATCAGCGAGACGCCCAGTGATGCTGCCAAAACCAAACTGGCCAACAACTTGCTGGCCGCCATCCATTTGGCTGGCGTCAGCGAAGTGCTGGCCATGGCACAAGCCTGGGGCTTGAATGCGCAAACCACCTTGAATGTGATGCAAGCCAGCAGTGGACAAAGTTGGATTGGCCAAGATCGCATGCAAAGGGCATTGAACAATGACTTTGCGCCGCGTGCGCACACCAGCTTGTTGGCCAAGGACACGCGATTGGCTTTGCAAGCTTGTGAGGAATTGAAAGTCAGTCCGCCAGCGCTTGGCCAACTGGCCACTCAGCAATTTGAGCAAGCATGTGCCCAAGGCTTTCAAGAGATGGATGACGCCAGCCTGTTTTTACAAGCTGGCGGCAAACCCTTGTCAGGGCTTTGAATTACGCCATCGCTGGCTCGGGCGCTTTCACTGCAACGTAGCCCATCTCGTCCAATGCGGCCGCCAAATGTTGCACGCTGCGAGCTGGGTTGTGCAGTTTTTCAAGGCCGAACAAACCAATGCGGAAAGTCATGAAGTCTTTGGGCTCGTCACATTGCAAAGGCACACCTGCCGCTGTCTGAAGGCCCAAGGCCAAAAACTTTTTGCTGTTGTGAATGTCGGCATCTTGGGTGTAACTGACCACCACACCAGGTGCTTGAAACCCAGTAGCCGCCACACTTTGAAAACCACGCGACACCAAAAGCGCACGAACTTGGTTGCCCAACACCAACTGTTCTTGTTTGACTTTGTCAAAACCGTAGGCTTGCGTTTCCTTCATGACTTCACGCAACTGAGCCAATGCATCGGTGGGCATGGTGGTGTGGTACATGTGCGTACCGGCTTCGTAGGCTTCCATGATGTTCAGCCACTTTTTCAAATCACAAGCAAAGCTAGAGCTTTGTGTGGCATCAATCGCTTTGCGTGCACTTTCACTGAGCATCACCATGGCACAGCAAGGTGAGCCGCTCCAGCCCTTTTGCGGCGCGCTGATCAAGATGTCAACGCCGGTGGCTTTCATGTCAACCCACATGGCACCCGACGCAATGCAATCCAACACAAACAAGCCACCTACCGCGTGCACGGCATTGGCGACGCGTGTGAGGTAATCGTCTGGCAGCATCATGCCGGCAGCGGTTTCCACATGCGGTGCAAACACCACAGCAGGTTTTTCACGCGCAATTTGTGCTTCAACTTCTTCAATGGGGCAAGGCGCCCATGCCGACTTGGTATCTGAAGACAATTGCTTGGCTTTCAAAATAACAGATTCAGCAGGAATAGAACCCATGTCAAAAATCTGCGTCCAACGGTAGCTGAACCAACCATTGCGAATGACCATGACTTTTTGGCCGTGTGCAAATTGGCGCGCCACAGCTTCCATGCCAAAGGTGCCACTGCCAGGCACCAAAACCACCGAGTGAGCCTTGTAGACATCTTTCAAAATCGATGAAATGTCTTTCATCACGCCTTGAAAGCGTTGGGACATGTGGTTAAGTGCACGGTCTGTGTAAACCACAGAAAACTCGAGCAAACCATCGGGATCAATGTTGGGCAATAAAGCGGGCATGGCAATTCTCCTAAGGCCGGACAGTCTGTCACCCTTTACGATCTATTTCAAGGGCTTAGACTGAAATGAGCAGATTGATTCAGACGTAATAGGCTTCGACTTTGCCTTTGAGCTTCAAAAGCAAGGGATTACCCTTGCGATCAAGCGTCTTACCGGAGGGCACTTTGACCCAGCCTTCGCTGATGCAGTATTCCTCCACATCGTGGCGTTCTTTGCCATTGAAGCGGATGCCAATGTCGTGTTCAAAAACAGCAGCCACATAAAAAGGACTGCGGGCATCAATGGACAAATGGTCAGGTAGTTCGGGGCGTGAGATTGTGTCACTCATGATATTGATATGAAATAAAAACAGAATAGACTGCAATTCTCCAACATTTCGGGGTTGACAGGCATGACCGAGTCTAGGATTGATGAGCCGATCTTCAAAAGTGAGGCCGGCTTAGCCGTATTGGCAGCTTCTGCAACGCTCACAGCTTGCGGCGGGGGCGGAAGCAGTAGCCCCTCTGCGGTCACTGACCCTGGTAACACCAGTACGGGCACAGGGAGCAACACAACACCCCCTGTCACTTCTCCTCTTAACACGGCCGCTCAAATTGATGCGTCTAGATTTTTGCGCCAAGCCAGCTGGGGTGGCACCGCTACTGAAATCAAAGATGTGGCGGCCTTAGGCCCTGCTGTTTGGCTGAACGGTCAGATGAACCAGCCGCTGAGCAACAACATGACCCGTTGGTTGATCAACAAGGGCTTCAACGACAGCGCCACCAACAGCAACGTCAATGGGGATGGCGGCTGGGTTCAAATGATGTGGTGGAAGCTTTTCAGCGCGCCCGATTTGTTTCGGCAAAGAGCGACCCTTGCCTTGTCTGAATTGTTTGTCGTGTCCCACCTAGGCTTGCCCATCTCATGGCGCAACTTTGCCATTGCCAATTACTGGGAAACGCTGGAAGCCAATGCCTTTGGCAATTTTAGAAATTTGTTAGAGGCCGTCACCTTGTCTTCGGCCATGGGCACTTACCTGAACATGAAGGGCAATCAAAAATACGATGCCAAGACGGGTCGATCGCCCGATGAAAACTATGCGCGTGAAGTCTTGCAACTTTTCACGATTGGTTTGTACCAGCTCAACATCGATGGCACTTTGAAATTAGATGCCGCCGGCAAGCCCATCGAAACCTACGACAACACCGACATCCAAGGATTGGCACGCGTCTTTACCGGTTGGAACACCGCTACAGGCACTGACCCTGCAGGTGAATTGGCAGCTGCTGCCTATCGCCACGGTTTGCCCATGGCACTCAATGCCAGTCTGCACAGCCCCGAGGAAAAAAAGTTTTTGAGCACCACCATTCCGGCCGGCACCCTGGGCATTCCAAGTCTCAAGATTGCATTGGACACCTTGTTTCAGCATCCCAACACGGCGCCCTTTGTTTGCAAGCAATTGATTCAACGACTGGTCACCAGCAATCCCAGCCCCGCTTATGTGGCGCGCGTCGCCCAAGTTTTTCTAGACAACGGCAAAGGTGTTCGTGGCGACATGAAAGCCGTTTGGACCGCCATTCTGCTCGACACAGAGGCACGCCAAACCACAGGCTTGACAACCTACGGCAAGCTTACCGAGCCCATGGTTCGATTGCTGCAATGGGGTCACACCTTTCAAGCCACTTCCATCGATGGGGGCTGGACCTTGGGCTACACCGACTCCGACACCACGCTGGGTCAAATGCCCATGCGCTCGCCAACGGTCTTCAATTATTTCCGTCCTGGCTACGTGCCGCCAAACACCCAGTTGGCTTCTCAAAATTTGGTCGCGCCCGAATTCCAAATTTTGACCGAACCCACCGTGGTCAGTTATGTGAACTACATGGCGGGCACCGTCAACAGTGCACGCAACATCAAAGCCGATTACACCTACGAAAAAACCATTGCCGCCGACGCTACGGCCTTGGTCAATCACTTGAACCTTTGCTTGGCATCTGGTGCGCTGACGACAGCCAATCAAGGTTTGATCGTTTCAGCTTTGAGTACCATCGCCACGGCCACAGACGCAGGATTGCTCAACCGCATTTACGCAGCCATTCTGTTGGTCATGAGCAGTACCGACTACCTGATTCAACGGTAAGGATCGACCATGACGCAACACGATTCTCAATCGATCAGCCGCAGA
>CANGCI010000107.1 GCA_947451995.1 Comamonadaceae bacterium
GGCAAGGAACGTGAAGAGATGAAGCGCATGGCCGATATCTTCCGTGGTCGTGTGATTGATGTCACCGACAAAAGCTACACCGTGGAACTGACGGGCGATCAATCCAAAAACGATGCGTTTTTGGAAGCCATCGACCGCAGCGCCATTCTTGAAACAGTCCGCACCGGTGCCTGTGGCATTGGACGGGGTGAGCGCATTTTGCGCGTCTAACTTAGCGCGTCAGTTCGCGTTTGACCCATTTACTTTTTGAACGATTTTTGAAGGAGAGAACCCATGAAAGTGTTTTACGACAAAGACTGTGACCTCAGCGTCATCAAAGGCAAAACAGTGGCCATCATTGGCTACGGCTCACAAGGCCACGCACACGCCCAAAACTTGAACGACAGTGGCGTGAAAGTGGTGGTGGGTTTGCGCAAAAACGGCGCAAGCTGGCCCAAAGTTGAAAAAGCTGGCCTCACAGTCATGGAAGTTGCTGATGCAGTGAAAGCTGCTGACGTGGTCATGATTTTGTTGCCCGACGAACAAATCGCCGACGTGTACCGCAACGATGTTGAACCCAACATCAAAAAAGGTGCTTCTTTGGCATTTGCGCACGGCTTCAACGTTCACTACAACCAAGTGGTGCCCCGTGAAGACCTCGACGTTTGGATGGTTGCCCCTAAGGCCCCAGGACACACCGTTCGCAACACTTACACACAAGGCGGCGGCGTGCCCCACCTCGTGGCAGTGCACCAAGACAAGAGCGGCAAAGCCAGTGCATTGGCACTGAGCTACGCCATGGCCAATGGTGGCGGCAAGGCCGGCATCATTGAAACCAACTTCAAAGAAGAAACAGAAACCGACTTGTTCGGCGAACAAGCTGTTTTGTGCGGCGGCGCCGTCGAACTCATCAAGATGGGTTACGAGACTTTGGTAGAAGCTGGCTACGCTCCCGAAATGGCTTACTTCGAGTGCTTGCACGAGTTGAAACTCATTGTCGACCTGATCTATGAAGGCGGCATCGGCAACATGAACTACTCCATCTCTAACAACGCAGAGTATGGTGAGTACGTCACTGGCCCCGAAGTGATCAACGAGCAGTCACGCGAAGCCATGCGCAACGCTTTGAAGCGCATTCAAACTGGTGAGTACGCCAAGATGTTCATCTTGGAAGGCCGCACCAACTACCCAAGCATGACAGCCCGTCGTCGCTTGACATCCGAGCACTCCATTGAAGTTGTTGGCGCACAATTGCGCTCTATGATGCCTTGGATTGCTAAAAACAAATTGGTCGACAAATCACGCAACTGATTTTGTGAACCACACACCTGAAAGAACTGTCGCATGCACGATGGCATAGAAACTCCTGACGACGCCGACACGGCTGGACAAGTGCGTAAGCCTCGCAAGGGCATTTACGTCCTGCCCAATCTGTTCACGTTGGCAGCCCTGTTCGGTGGCTTTTACGCCATCGTGATGGCCATGAATGGCCGCTTTGACATGGCGGCCGTGGGAGTTTTTTGCGCCATGGTGCTCGACAGCCTGGATGGCCGTGTGGCCCGCATGACCAACACGCAAAGTGCCTTTGGAGAGCAGATGGACTCCTTGTCCGACATGGTCTCCTTTGGCGCTGCGCCTGCGCTCATTGCCTATGAGTGGTCCTTGAAGGGGCTCGGCCGTTGGGGCTGGATTGCTGCCTTTGTTTACTGTGCTTGCGCGGCATTGCGCTTGGCACGTTTTAACGTCAACACCGCCGTCGTTGACAAACGATTTTTTCAAGGCTTGCCTTCGCCGGCAGCCGCAGCTTTGGTCATGGGCTTTATTTCCATCATGACCGATGCCGAAGTGGCGCCTGCCAACATGGCATGGCCGATGTTTGTGGTGGCCTTGTTTTCTGGCCTCACCATGGTCACCAACGTGCCTTTTTACAGTTTCAAAGATGTCAGCATGAAACAGAGCGTGCCCTTTGTGGTGATCGTTCTCATTGCTTTGGGCATTGCCGCTGTCAACATTCATCCGCCCATGGTGCTCTTTGGATTGTTTGTTTTGTATGGCTTAAGTGGTTACGCCCTCTATGCATGGCGCCGTTTTAAGGGTGAACAAACCAGTGTGATCAGTACGTCGACAGAAGACCCTGATGAACGCGGCCTTCATCAATGATGATGTTTTCCAAAAGTTGTGATACAGTATTTCCATGAAAACGAATTTGCTAGCTCTACTGCTGACGCCCCACGGGCGGGATGTATAGCGCGCGCTGTTCAGTTTCCCATCAAGCCCGTATGCCAACAGCAGCGGGCTTTTTTCATTTTGAAGTTTGCTTTTTGAATTTTTATACCAGGAGTGAAACATGGCCGATAAATTGATTATTTTTGACACGACATTGCGCGACGGTGAGCAGTCTCCCGGTGCCTCCATGACCCGTGACGAAAAACTGCGCATTGCGCGTCAATTGGAACGATTGCGCGTGGACGTGATCGAGGCGGGTTTCGCAGCCAGCTCCAACGGTGACTTTGAAGCAGTTCAAGCCATTGCCAATGCCATCAAAGACTCCACCATCTGCTCTTTGTCGCGTGCCAACGACCGCGATATTTCCAGGGCAGCTGAGGCTTTGAAGGGCGCCAACAGTGGCCGCATTCACACCTTCATTGCAACCTCACCCTTGCACATGGAAAAGAAACTGCGCATGACACCCGAGCAAGTGTTGGAGCAGGCCAAGCAATCCGTGCGCTTTGCACGCAACTTGGTGGCCGATGTGGAGTTCAGCCCTGAGGACGGCTACCGCAGCGACATGGACTTCTTGTGCCAAGTGCTCGAGGCTGTGATTGCCGAAGGTGCCACCACCATCAATGTGCCCGACACAGTCGGTTATGCCGTGCCTGAGTTGTACGGCCAGTTCATTAAGACATTGCGTGAGCGCATCCCCAATTCAGACAAAGCCATTTGGTCCGTGCATTGCCACAATGACTTGGGCATGGCGGTGGCCAACAGTTTGGCAGGCGTGAAGTTGGGCGGTGCTCGTCAAGTGGAATGCACCATCAATGGTTTGGGCGAACGTGCAGGCAACTGCTCTTTGGAAGAAATTGTCATGGCGGTTAAAACGCGCAAAGACTATTTCGGCTTGGAGATGAACATCGACCCGATCCACATTGTGGCGGCCAGTCGCATGGTCAGCCAGACCACAGGCTTTGTGGTGCAACCCAACAAAGCGGTGGTGGGTGCCAATGCATTTGCACACGCGTCAGGTATTCACCAAGATGGCGTCTTAAAAGCCCGTGACACTTACGAGATCATGCGCGCAGAAGATGTGGGCTGGTCGGCCAACAAAATTGTGTTGGGTAAGTTGAGTGGCCGTAATGCTTTCAAACAACGCTTGCAAGAGTTGGGTGTGGTGCTTGAAAGTGAATCCGAGTTGAATGCTGCTTTCACCCGATTCAAAGAATTGGCCGATCGCAAGAGTGAAATTTTTGACGAGGACATCTTGGCTTTGGTCAGCGAAGAGAGCGTCACTCAGGACAAAGAACAGTACGCTTTTGTGTCTTTGGCGCAACACAGTGAAACTGGCGAAAAACCACAAGCGACCATCGTGTTCACCGTGGGAGGCAAAGAAGTCCATGGCAAGTCCGATGGCAACGGCCCCGTCGATGCTTCTCTCAAAGCCATTGAATCCATCGTTGAAAGTGGGGCAGAAATGGTGCTTTACTCCGTCAACGCCATCAGCGGATCGACCGAAAGCCAAGGGGAAGTCACGGTTCGCCTGCAAAACAGTGGTCGCGTGGTGAACGGCGTAGGTTCAGACCCCGACATCATCGTCGCCTCTGCCAAAGCCTACTTGAGTGCCCTGAACAAGCTTCAAAGCAAGGCCGACCGGGTTGCGGCACAAGGTTAAAGCCTAGAAGCCAGTAGACTGAAAAACGTCTTCAAGAAGATCGCGCAAGGTATTGATCTTGTGCGATTTTTTTTATTTATGTACACTGTCGGAAGTTTCTATTACACTCGCCAAATTCTGATTGATTTTGGGCATTGAAAGTACCGCTTTGACTCCACTAAATCGCTTGGTCACCCGCCGTTTCATCAGCCTTTGCGTGCCTGTGTGCATCATGGCCCTGATGTCTATTTCATCTTTCGCGGCTGACGGCGAAAATGCTCGAAAGCCTGCCAATTCAAGCAAAGCCTCCCAACAGGCTGCCAAACCTGCGCCTAAAGCACGCAAAGTTGCCAAAGCCAAACCGGTTGACACGCGACCTTCCTATGGCCGTGTTGCAGGTCTGCATCAAAGTGGTGATGCCCTCGACCTGCGCTCCAGTGTGGCGCTGGTGATTGACCAAGACACACACGAAGTTTTACTGCGTAAAAACGATCAAGCCGTTTTGCCCATTGCCTCTCTGACCAAACTCATGACGGGCTTGGTCATCAGCGATGCCAATTTGCCTCACAGCGACATGATCGCCATTACCCAAGAAGACGTGGACACCGAAAAGGGCAGCTCATCTCGTTTGGCAGTTGGATCTGTTCTCAGCCGTGGTGACTTGTTGCATTTGGCCTTGATGTCCAGCGAGAACCGTGCAGCCCATGCACTGGGTCGTACTTATCCAGGTGGTTTGTCAGCCTTTGTCAAAGCCATGAACGATCGCGCAAGTGGTTTGGGCATGAACTCAACGCACTACGTTGAGCCTACCGGCTTGTCCAGCCGCAACCAATCCAGTGCCACCGATTTGGCCGTGTTGGTAGGTGCTGCCTACAACGTTCCTTTGCTGCGTGAATTGTCGACATCGCCAGGTCGCGAAGTGGCCGTGGGCCGCCGCACTTTGCAATACAACACAACCAACCGTTTGGTGAAGAGCCCTAACTGGGACATCGGTTTGCAAAAGACAGGCTATATCTCTGAAGCTGGCCAGTGCTTGGTCATGCAAACCAAGGTGTCGGGTCGTAAATTGATCATGGTGTTTTTGGATTCAGCGGGCAAACTCAGTCGCATCGCCGACGCAGAGCGTGTGCGCCGTTGGGTTGAAACAAACCAAGCGCGTCACGTCGTGGCATCCGCCAACACAGCAGGTTGAGTCTGCACGGCAACTGTCAATCACCTTGCCCAACAAAAAGCCCGTCATCGACGGGCTTTTTTTTCTTTAAGCTTTGTAGCCTAGGGAATGCGAAATACCCTCAGCTGTGGCTTGCAGCTTGGGCAGCCATGCTTCATCCAGTCGATCTGCAGGCGCCGAGATGGACAATCCCGCAAGCAACTTGCCTTGGTCATCGTAGATGCCTGCGGCAATACAGCGAACTCCCAATTCGAGTTCTTCGTTGTCGCGTGCAATGCCGTATTGGCGAACTTTGGAAAGCTCTCGCTCTAGCACTGGCAATTGGGTGATGCTGTTTTTGGTGTGACCACTGAGGCCTGTTCGCGTGGCGTAGCTGCGCACTTTCATCGGCTCATCCACCGACAAGAACAACTTGCCAACCGAGGTGAGGTGCAGAGGCGCACGACCGCCAATGGCACGCACCACTTGCATGCCAGAACGCTCGCTGTAAGCGCGCTCGATGTACACAATTTCATCACCTTGGCGCATGCTGAGGTTGACGGGTTGTTGAATCAGTTTGTGCAAGTCGCGCATGGGTGCAAGCGCCGCATCGCGCACGTTCAGTCGTGCTTTGACCATATTGCCCAGTTCAAGCAAACGCATACCCAGTCGATAGCTGCCAGGCTCGGGGCGGTCTACAAAACGGCCAATGGTGAGGTCATTCAAAATGCGATGCGCTGTGGACGGGTGCAGGCCCGTTTTTTCGCTGATTTCTTTCAGTGAGATGGCGTCTTCCCTGGATGCCAAAACATCCATGAGTGAAAACAGTCGCTCAATGACTTGAATGGTGGGGACAGCCGGTGTGGGTGCTTCAGCTTTTCTCATGGGACTTAACCTCGGTCTTTTTGAAAGCGAAGGGGCCTTCACGATGTGAAGACATTGCGAAATTTGATTTTACAAGATGAAATTGGCTTTGGGTAGCCTAATCGTGAGGTGATTTGAAATGACGGCGCCATTGGCCGTTCATCAAGCGCTCATGGGGGCTAAAGCGTTCCTTGTATTGCATTTTGGGGCTGGCCCCAATCCAATAGCCTAGGTAAACATAGGGGAGCCCCAAAGATTGGGCTTGCTTGATTTGCCACATCACACCGTAGGTGCCAAAGCTCGCTTCTTTATCGGGGTCAAAGAAGGTGTAAACGGCCGACAAGCCGTCGTTCAAGACATCCACAATGCTGACCATTTTGAGCTCACCCAAGCCGCCGTCGACCGTGGGTTCACGAAACTCAACCAGGCGCGAGTTAACGCGGCTTTGCAATAAAAATTGCTTGTACTGCTCCACGCTGTCTTGGTCCATGCCGCCACCTTCGTGCCGGCTGTTTTGGTAGCGCAAATACAAATCGTAGTGTTCTGACTCAAAACCCAATCGAGACACTTTGGCCAGCAAATGTTGATGTTTTTTCAATGCGCGTTTTTGGCTGCGGTCTGGTTTGAATTCGTCACACAGCACGCGCAAGGGCACACAGGCTTGGCACCCATCGCAATAAGGTCTGTAAGTGAACAAACCACTGCGCCGAAAACCTCTGGCCACCAAATCAGAGTAAACCTCGTTTTGAATCAGGTGGCTGGGCGTGGCAACTTGCGAGCGCGCCTCTCGTGCATCCAAGTAACTGCAAGGGTAGGCCGCAGTGGCATAAAACTGCAGCGTGCTGAAGGGCAAATCTTTCAGGTGTGTCATGCCGCTTTGCCGCTTCGCCAGTGGTCCCAATCGATGGTGGCATTTTGCCAGTCGGGGCTGGGTGCTTGCTTGGCTGTGTGCGTCAACGCTAAAAATTCAGCGCGAGACATTTCTTGGGCGCCCATGGAGGCCAGGTGGGCGGTGTTTTGCTGACAATCGATGGCCACAATGCCTTGATGCTCGCACACTTGAACCAGGGCGGCCAAGGCCATTTTGGAGCCATCGCTGATGGTGCTGAACATGGACTCACCAAAAACTGCACGTCCAATGCAAACAAAGTACAGACCGGCTACCAACTTGCCGTCCAACCATGTTTCAACGCTGTGTGCATGACCTGCTTGGTGCAAGGCTTTGTAGGCCTCAACCATGGCGGGTACGATCCAGGTGCCATTTTGTCCTTCGCGTGGACTTTGCGAACAAGCCTCAATCACTTGGTCAAATGATCGGTCAAAACACAATTCAAACTGGGGATGCGCCGCGTAGCGTGCCAGCGTTTTGCGCAGTGACCGGTGCAATTTGAAATCTTTAATTTGGAGAACCATGCGGGGGTCAGGGCTCCACCACAACACGGGCTGGTCGGGGTTAAACCAAGGAAACACACCTTGGCCATAGGCCTCTAGCAACCTGTTGACGCCAAGGTCTGCACCCGCTGCCAATAAACCAGGTGCCTCCGAGTCCATACCCCAAGCGGTTTCGACCGGGGGCAGGGGATCTTGGCTTTCAATCCAAGGCAAGTGGGGTTGAGGGGTGTCGGCGGACATGTTTCCAGTTTATGCTAATGCTTATGAAACTTTACAACTACTTCCGATCTTCTGCTTCATTTCGCGTTCGCATTGCACTTCAGTTGAAGGGCTTGCCCTATGAATATATCGCGGTTCACATTGCCAAGGGCGAGCACAAGTTGCCTGGTTACAGCGCAGTCGCTGCAGACAATTTGGTTCCCAACTTGGTGGTCGATGGCGAGCATTTAAGTCAGTCATTGGCCATCATGGAATATTTGGATGAAACGCATCCAACGCCTGCCTTGTTGCCCCAAGATGCTTTGGGCCGCGCTCGCGTGAGGGCTTTGGCGCAGTCGATTGCCTGTGAAATTCACCCTATCAACAACTTGCGTGTTTTGAAGTATTTGTCGGGAACTTTAGGCCTCAGCGAAGAACAAAAAAACACGTGGTACCGGCACTGGGTTCGCGAAGGCCTTGAAGCTTTTGAGCGTCAGTTGGCACAAGGCCCCAAATCGACTTATTGTTTTGGCGACACACCCACCATGGCCGATTGCTGCTTGGTACCCC
>CANGCI010000108.1 GCA_947451995.1 Comamonadaceae bacterium
TGGTACTCGTGGATCTTCATGAGGTTTCTCTCAGAGGGTGGTTATTCTCACCAGCCAGTCAGGGTGAATTGCCCTAAACAAGCACTGGACACTGCAGCCGGCGACTGTATCATGTTGCAACGCACCAATCTTGAGCCGAGTCACTTACATTGACATGACGCGGCAAAATTTTTTCTTGGGAGAGCCCTGAATGGCCAAAAAAATATTCATCGATGGCGAAGCTGGTACCACCGGGCTCTTGATTCGCGAGCGTTTGCTGGCCATGCCGGAGGTCGAATTGGTCAGCATTGCCCCAGAAAAGCGCAAGGATCCCGAGGCCAAGCGCGAGCTGATGGCCCAAGTGGATCTGGCCATTTTGTGCCTCCACGATGATGCCGCTAAAGAATCCGTGGCCATGATCGATGCTTTGCCAGGCCACAAACCACGCATCATTGACGCCTCCACCGCCCACCGCGTGAACGACCAATGGGTCTTCGGTTTTCCTGAAATGCGTGCCGGCCAGCGCGAGGCTGTGGTGAGTGCGCAACGCGTCAGCAACCCTGGTTGCTATGCCTCAGGCGCCATCGCCATCCTGGCCCCATTGATCAGTGCTGGCATATTGCCACCAGATTTTCCGGTATCTTTGCCATCAGTAAGTGGTTACTCCGGCGGTGGTCGCACCATGATTGAAGACTTTGAAGCAGGCCGCGCGCCTTTGCACGAAGCCTACGCTTTGGGGCTGCAACACAAGCACGTGCCCGAGATCATGAAGTACACCGGCCTGACGCGTCGCCCCATCTTTTTGCCAGCTGTTGGCAATTTTCGGCAAGGCATGTTGGTGGAGTTGCCCTTGTTTTTGGACGATTTGCCAGGCAAGCCCAAGGTCTCGGATGTGCACGAGGCTTTGCGCGCGCACTACGCCAGTAGCCAAAACGCAGGCGGCTGGGTCAGTGTGGTGGCGGCAGAAGAAAGCGGCAAGTTGGGTGCCACTGGCAACAACGACTCCAACAAACTGGAAATCCGGGTGTTTGGCAACGAGACGCATCGCCAAGCTGTGGTGATTGCTCGATTGGACAATTTGGGCAAAGGGGCCAGCGGCGCTGCGGTTCAAAACCTGAAGTTGATGCTGGGTCTTTGAGCTGGCAGAACTCGCTTCAGCTGTCGAAGTCTTCTTCGGGTGCGCCCGATCGCTGGACGACTTTTCGGACCACCTCGGCCGAAAACCCGCGCGTGAGCAAAAACCGGTAATGCTTGGCGCGCTCGTTGGCATCCGCCGCAGGCGCGCCAAATTTCTTTTGCCAGACGCCTTGGGCGCGCGCGAATTCAGAATCTTTTAAATCCAGCATGGCCTGAGCCACTGCTGCAGGCGCCAAGCCTTTGGCTTGCAGTTCTTGTTTGATTCTGCCGTTGCCCAGCTTGGGCGCGCGATGGTTGAGAACGGACTCCAAGACGCGGATTTCGTCGATGAAACCTTTGGCTTGGAGATCGTCGAGGGCTTGTGCCAGCTCGCCCGGCACCTCCTCGTGGGGTGAGAGTTTGCGAACCAGCTCAGCCCGAGAGTGTTCGCGCTGCGACAAAAGCCGCAGCGCACGTCCTTTGAGGGACAACTTAAACCCGGGCTGAGCCATTGATCAAGGAACGCAACTGGAGCAAAGGCGCGAGATTAGGCGGCTGCGACGGCTTCAGCCAGCAGTGGGATGCCCAAAGATTCACGCACTTTGTTTTCAATTTCGGCAGCCAGTTCGGCGTTTTCACGCAGGAACTCACGGGCGTTGTCGCGGCCTTGGCCAATTTTTTCGCCGTTGTAGGCATACCAAGCGCCTGACTTGTCGATGATTTTGGCCTCGACACCCATGTCGATGATTTCGCCTTGGCGGCTGATGCCTTCCCCAAACAAAATGTCGAACTCGGCAGTTTTGAAGGGCGGGGCCACTTTGTTTTTGACCACCTTGACTTTGGTTTCGTTGCCGATGGCGTCGTCACCACGCTTGATGGTGCCGGTGCGGCGGATGTCCAGGCGCACAGAAGCGTAGAACTTGAGCGCGTTGCCACCGGTGGTGGTTTCGGGCGAGCCGAACATGACGCCAATCTTCATGCGGATTTGGTTGATGAAGATGACCATGCAGTTGGTTTTCTTGATGGTGGCGGTGAGCTTGCGCAGGGCTTGGCTCATGAGGCGGGCTTGGAGGCCGGGCAATGAGTCGCCCATGTCGCCTTCGAGTTCGGCCTTTGGGGTGAGTGCGGCCACGGAGTCGATGACGACCAAGTCGACGGCGCCTGAGCGAACCAGGCTGTCGACGATTTCAAGGGCTTGCTCGCCGGTGTCGGGCTGGCTGATGAGAAGGTCTTGCAGGTTAACGCCTAGCTTTTGCGCGTACTGAATGTCCAATGCATGTTCGGCGTCGACGAAGGCGCACTGACCGCCGATTTTTTGCATCTCGGCAATCACTTGCAAGGTGAGGGTGGTTTTGCCAGAGGACTCTGGGCCGTATATTTCAACCACGCGGCCGCGGGGCAAGCCGCCTACGCCCAAGGCAATGTCGAGCCCCAAAGAACCCGTTGAGACGACTTGGATGTCTTCGATGACTTCACCCTCGCCCAGACGCATGATGGTGCCTTTGCCAAATTGTTTTTCGATTTGGGCCAGGGCTGCTTGCAGGGCTTTGGTTTTGTCGCTGTTTTGGTCGCTCATAGAAATCTCCATAAAAATCAACGGGTTGAAAAACTTGCATTCAGAAAGCTGATCAAAGACTGGATGCTTGAACAGTACTGTAATGGCATTGTCTCAACGAGTAAATAGATTTTTTAGTCAGTTTGCTTTACTATCTGCAAATGCCAGTCAATGACAGTTTCTTCACCCATTCACAGGGCCAAGCGCCCTCATCTGCTGTCCGCGATGACCGATGGCGTGAAACACATTTGGGTCGTTTGTTGGGCCATTCCATGAGGCGTTTCGATGCGCGCGTTTTAAGCCTGATGGCACACAACGAGCAGGTGCCGCTGGCGCTCTCGAATTTGGCTGCGAGAGATCAAATCAGTGCGGCGCACATTCACATCACGCGGCATTTGTCGCTGCAGGGTTCAAGGCTGACGGACTTGGCGCAGGCCGCGGGGATGAGCAAACAAGCCATGGGTAATTTGGTCGACCAGTGTGAAGCATGGGGCTTGGTCAAACGAACACAAGACAGTCGAGATGCGCGCGCGCGCTTGGTCGAATTCACCGAAGACGGCTTGGCGTGGTTGGCCGCCTTTCAAGTGGCGGTTGCGCAAGCGGAAGAAGAATTCAAAGCTTCCGTGGGCCTTGAAATTGCGACCGTGGTGGCCTTGGGACTTGAAGCCTATTGCATGTAATGGCAAACGAGGGGTATGCCATGGTGAAACTCTCGTCGCAGAGCGTTGATAGTCGCCTAAAATTTAGACAGCCGCCTCCGGGCGCAAAACACAAAGCCAAACAAGGCCAAAGCGGGAGACAAGCATGCGCATTTTGATAGCTGAAGATGATCAGGTGTTGGCCGATGGTTTGCTGCGCAGTTTGCGCAGTGCAGGTGCTGCAGTGGATCATGTGGCAAGTGGCACAGAAGCCGATGCTGCGCTCATGACCAACAACGAATTTGATCTGCTCATTCTTGATTTGGGCTTGCCCAAAATGCATGGCCTCGATGTGTTGAAAAAATTACGTTCACGCGGCTCCACTTTGCCGGTTTTGATTTTGACGGCAGCTGACAGTGTGGAAGAGCGCGTGAAAGGCTTGGACTATGGCGCAGATGACTACATGGCCAAGCCCTTCAGCTTGCAAGAACTTGAGGCGCGTGTTCGCGCGCTGACACGGCGCGGCATGGGTGGCGCCACATCGCAAATCAAACATGGCCCGCTCATTTACGATCAATCAGGCCGCGTTGCCACCATTGACGGCAAGATGGTGGAATTGTCTGCACGCGAATTGGGCTTGCTGGAAGTGTTGCTTCAACGTGCAGGCCGATTGGTAAGCAAAGACCAGTTGGTTGAGCGCTTGTGCGAGTGGGGCGAAGAGGTCAGCAACAACGCGATTGAGGTTTACATCCACCGCCTGCGCAAGAAGATTGAAAAAGGCCCGATCCGCATCGCAACCGTTCGCGGCTTGGGTTACTGCCTCGAGAAAATTCCGGGTTGATCCCGCGTTCGCGCTGCCAGAAGTTTTTGCTGAATGAATCCTAAAAATTGGCAGCTGTCTTTTTTTCGCCGCGAGCAGCGCTCGTTGTTTGGCGAAATTTTGGACTGGATGCTCACGCCATTGCTGTTGCTGTGGCCTGTCAGTTTGGCACTCACTTGGCTGGTAGCCCAAGGCCTGGCCAACAAACCATTTGACCGTGCGCTGATTTACAACGCACAAGCCTTGGCGCAGTTGGTCAAGCTCAGTCCTGACCAGCAGCGCGTGCAATTCAATTTGCCGCAACCGGCCAGCGAACTCTTGCGCGCCGACGAGGCCGATCTGGTGTACTACCAAGTGATTGGTCCCAAGGGTGAACTCTTGGGTGGTGACCGCGATTTGCCACAACCCCAAGAAGACGAGAAACTGGGCAGTTACGAAGTCAAAATTCGTGACGATGAAATGCGCAGCTTGGAAGTGCGTGTCGCCTACACCTGGGTCCAACTGGCGTCCGACAAGTCGCCAGTGGGCATGGGCCCTGTGCTGGTCCAAGTAGCTGAGACACGTGAGAAACGCTCGGTGCTGGCCACTGAAATTATCAAAGGCGTGATGCTGCCGCAGTTTGCCATTTTGCCCTTGGCGGTCTTGTTGGTTTGGTTGGCATTGGTGAGAGGCATCAAACCTTTGTCAGAACTTGAAGAGCGAATTCGCGCCAGAAAATCAGATGACTTAAGCCCACTGGATGAAAAAGCGGTACCTCTAGAAGTTGCGCCACTGGTGTCGTCCGTGAATGATTTGCTAGGGCGCTTGAAAGACTCGATCGCCACGCAAAAAAGATTTTTGGCAGATGCTGCGCATCAACTTAAAACACCTTTGGCAGGCTTGCGCATGCAAGCCGATTTGGCACAGCGCAAAGATGCCAGCGAAGAAGAGCTGAAGCATTCACTCAAACAAATTGGCCGCGCCAGTGTGCAAGCCACACACACCGTCAATCAGTTGTTGTCCTTGGCTCGCGCAGAAGGCGGTGGTGCCATCGATCTGCAGTCGTGTGACATGGAGGCATTGATCAGCGAGGTCTTGCATGACTCCTTGCCGCGCGCCATGGACAAGGGCTTGGACTTGGGCTATGACGGTGTGGAGACCGACAGCAAGCGACGCTTTTTGAAGGTGCAGGGCAATCCCACTTTGCTGAAAGAGATGATTCGCAATCTGGTCGACAACGCCATTCACTACACCCCCAGCACCGAAGAGCGGATCGGTGTGATCACTGTGCGCTTGTTGGTCGACCCTTATAGCCAAGCATTGGCTGTTCAGGTGGAAGACAATGGGCCAGGAATTGCGCCCGCCGAGCGTGAGCGTATTTTTGAACCCTTCTACCGCGCATTGGGTAGCAACGTGGATGGCTCTGGTTTGGGCTTGCCCATTGTGCGTGAGATTGCACAGCGGCATGGCGCCACGGTGTCAGTGGACGTGGCGCATCCAGGTCAAACACCACCGGGTGCGTGCTTCACCATTCGCTTTGCCCGGGCCAGCAATAAATTCAAAACCAACATGGCCTCAGGGTCTGCAGATCTTTAAGCCTGCGCAATCGCCCCGCTGAGCCAAACGGGCCCACACTGAGCCACACAGAACTTGATTTAGGCGGGCTTGAACAAATTCAGCTGAAGTCGCTCACGCTCAATCACCACAGCCACGGCGGGCTGCGCCGCAACTTTTTGAACATGTGCCCACAAAGCTGGATAGGTGCTGGGATCGATTCCGGCAATCGAGCCCCAGCGCGTCAATGTCAATGCGTAGACATCGACTGGACCCACATGCGCGCCTGTGAGCCATTCTGAAGCTTTCAAATTGCGCTGCACGATATTTTCAAGTTCACCCAACAAAGCTTTGTAGGTTTGTGTGTTGAAGACCTTGAGCGCCGCTTGCATTTCTGCTTGATCGCAAAATTTTTGCGGCATGAAAATATGCGTGAAGGTGGGGTGTACGGTGTTGTTCATCCACGCCAAAGTTTCAATTGCTTTGGCGCGCGCCAATGCTTCAGTGGGCAAAAAATGAGCGTCAGGAAATTTTTGGTCGAGGTACAAAATGATGGCCAAAATTTGGGTCACAACCTGTCCGTCATCGACCAAGACGGGCACTTGTCCACGTGGATTGATGGCTTTGTATTCGTCACCGTTTTGCTCGCCCTTGTGCAGTTTGACCATTTGCGGCTCGTACGCTGCGCCAGACAGTTGCAGCAGGCAGTGCGGTACAAATGAACAGGCGCCGGGGGCAAAATAGAGTTTCAAGCTCATGGGTTTTTCCTTGTGATGACCACGTTGTCGGGTTGGATTTGTTGCAATGTCCGCTCGGGTTCGCGCGCGCTTTCGGGTGCGAAGCCCCACGTCTCAAAAATGCCTTGTCGCCAACTATAAAACAGGGCGTTCAAGACCATCAAGATCAAAATCAGCCATCGAAGTTTCATGTGTTTCATAGGGGACGAACACTCACTTCTGAACTGTTGATGGCTTGGCGGCCGTCGTTTGTGAGAATTTGCAAAGCCCCTTGACTGTCCACACCTTCACACAGGCCTTCTAGGGCATCGCTGCTCTGCACTTTCAAACCACGCAAAGCATCACGCGCATTGAATCGCTGTTGGAGTGGTGCAAAGCCTTGCGTTTCAAATTCTTTCAAGGCTTTGAGCAAAGCTTGGGTGATGCGCTCTAGCACCATGGGCGCCGTTGCCCCTTGCCAAAACTCAGCAATGGCCGCTGCGGGCGTTCTAAGGTCCGTGGTGGGGGGCAGTTGAATGTTCAGGCCAATGCCAATGACGGCATAACTTTTTCCGCCTTGGCTGGCTGCTTCAATCAAGATGCCACCCAATTTTCTTTGTTGGCGCCACAAATCGTTGGGCCATTTCAGTTGAATGTCGGGCCCCAGCGATTCGGCCAGACTCAGGCCAACGGCCAAGGACAGCCCCGACCAGTTTTGGGGTTGATAAGGCAAACCCAATGAAAACGTCAAAGCGTGACCGACCTCACCATGCCAAGCACGTCCTAAACGGCCACGACCCGCTGTTTGCCGCTCGGCGAGCAACAAAATCGGGTCGTGCACAGCATTTCTGGCCCGCCGCATGAGCTCGGTGTTGGTGGAGTCAATCTCGGGCAAGATTTCAATGCTGAAACCTGGCCACTCTGGCACCACCGATGCCCAGATGGCTTCGGCTGGCCAGCGTAGCGGGTCTGCCTGGGTGCTCATGGGGACTCAATGCATGACGTGAAGAATCAAGCGTTGGCCGATGCCGAGGCTTTCTTCTTGACGGCTTTCAATTCTTTTTTGAGCTTCTTGATCTTTTTCTCAATCTTTTTGACTTGACTGGGAATCTTGGGGGTGGCGGGCCTGCGCTTGGGGGCCAGCAATGTTTTGCGGCAATTGGGGGCGCCACACCAGCAAGGGTATTCGGCCTTGAGTTTGGGCGTGTAAGGCTCGTCAATGATCAAGCCGTAGTCGTAATTGAGTTCTTCGCCCGCCTTGATGTTGCGCAGGGCTTTGATGAAGATGCGATCGTTTTCCTCATCGGCTTCGCAATTGGGATCGCAGCTGTGGTTGATCCATCGGGAGGAGTTGCCGCCATGCAATGCATCAATCACCTTGTCTTCGTTCACGTGGAAATAGAAGGTGTGGTTGGGGTCAGAGGGGTCATGGGGGTGGCGGTCTTGCGCCTCGTCCCAGCTGATCACCTCACCCACGTATTCAAACAGCGTTTCGCCTTCAGCGATGTCTTGCAGGGCAAACACCCCTTTGCCGTGGACGCCAGAGCGGCGAACTTGCACGCGGCGACCTGAAGCAGTTGGCGCTTTGGTAGAAGCGCTTGGCTTGGCTGCGGACTTTAAA